>JAIOQG010000023.1 GCA_021413465.1 Alphaproteobacteria bacterium
CACCCAAATCCGACGCCTGCGAATGGAAACGCGCGTACTATTCAAAACGCGAGTGGCTCGTAAGGTCGGACGGCGAGCGACTGGTCATCGAGCCGATCGTCGATGGCGTGCGGTCCAAGACCCGGAAAACGCCGGTTCCCGTTTTCGATATTCGCCCGACCGAAGATCCTCGCGGTCCGCCTTGCGACGACTGCATATTGCGCGTCGACGACGGTTGGCTTGTCGGCTTCAATTTCGGAGAATGGGTCGGCCGACTTTGGTGGACCGATCCCGAAGGACACAATGCGTATCATGTCGCGGACCCCGGCAAGAATTGCGACGGCACACCAACTCAACCGAGTACGCGCCTCTATGAACATACCATCACCAACATCGTCAGCCTTCAGCGGACGGGGGAGCGCGCGCTAGCTTTCTCAGGACTCAATCACCTTGGCTGGTCTTTTGGTGAGATTAGTCGGGTAGAGAGACGCGACGGCAAATGGCAGACGTGCCGCCTCAGAGATCTGGGCAGCGTGCCTTACGCGGTCATTGCCGACGGTCCGCAGTGGCTGGTGCTCGCCGAAAGCGGTCTTGCGCGCTTCGACGCCGGTGGCACGATACAGCACCTAGGCCGCTTCGCGTTTCTGGAGCCGGGCCTGTATCCAAACTCGATGGTGAAGATGCCAGACGGCACGATCTTTGTCGGCATACGCCACTTCGTAGCCCGCTTGTTGCCCGAGCACGGCAAGTATCGTGATCAACTGCTGCTACCGGCCGACAAACCGCAGTTCGAGTATGACGAGTGGCTAGACGGGAAGGACGGTATCTTAGCGAAAGAGTGCAAGAGGTTGAAATGAAGGGACAAGGCCATGTTGATTTGGCCCCACGCGGTTCTCGCAATGGTGGGAGAAGCGCCTTTCTGTTTTGACCGCGCGCGAATGTTATCGATGCGACCGAGACATCGGTGAAAATGTATTGGAGTGAACCCCGATACACACTTCCATGCCCTTATGCTTCGGCGGTGCATCATAGCGGGATGACTGGTGCGGGCGGCCGGAATCGAACCGGCACAGGCCTTGCGGCCCAACGGATTTTCTTACCAGCTACGACTTTCGCCGCTGCGCTGCTGTGCGAACCATCGCAGCGCATTTGTGGTCTGGACTATCCCTTCACCCTAGCAACGCGCCTTAGGTGCTGCCCGTCTAGTCTCTACACCTTCCCCGCAAAAAGGGGCTTGGCTCGGGATTACCACTTACGAGGCTTCCCCGAATTTGAGCAGTTCTGCATCCGGGGTTTCCCCCGGAGCACTCAAGTTGGCTTAAGTCCGGTGCGTCTACCAATTCCGCCACGCCCGCATACGAGTTGACCTATAGGCGGTGCGGATTCCCGTGCCAAGGAAAAAGCGGCTGTGGATTATTGCGGCTCCCCACCGGCGGCGCGAACCATCGCCTTTAGCGCGTCCTCGACCAAGGCCAGCCGCTCGGGGTCGCTGCCCCGCGCCACCAGGCTGGTGCCGAATTTGCCGTCTTTTGCGAACGGATAGCTGCCGAGCGGCATATCGGGGAACTGCTTCTGCAACGCCGCCAGCCCGGCGGCGATTGTTCCCTCGCCAAGGTAAACGCTGACGGTGCACGACCCCAACGGCGCGGCGGCGACCAAACGCGGACGAACGTCTTCGAGCATCGCCTGCATCACCGCGGGAATCCCCGCCATCACAAACACGTTCCCGAGCTGAAACCCCGGCGCTTTCGACAGCGGATTGGCGATCAAGGCGGCACCGAACGGAATGCGCGCCATACGCTGCCGCGCCTCGTTAAACGTCCCGATATTCATCGCCGCATAGCGCGCCGTCAGTTCGGCATGAACCGTCGGATGATAGGTGATCCCGGTCCCGAACGCCTTGGCCATGCAATCGGCGGTGATGTCGTCATGCGTCGGACCGATGCCGCCGGTCGAAAACACATAGTCGTAGCGCCCGCTCAAAGCGCGCACCGCCGCTACGATCTCGGCCTCTTCGTCGCTCACCACCCGCGCCTCGCGCACCGGAATGCCGAGCTGCGCCAGCCAGCGCGCAATATAGCCGGTGTTGGTGTCCTGCGTGCGGCCGGACAGAATTTCATCGCCGATCACGAGGATCGCCGCCCCCCGACGGCGCAAACCCTGCTGGATTTCCTCGCCGGTTTGCGCCATCAATCACCCATTAGTAAAATTTCACGAACAGCCTATATCATAGCCGTTAGCTCAAAAGCCAAAGCTGAAAGCCCTATTCGCGCATGAACTATATCACCGCAACCCCGGCCACCGCGCGCCGCTCGTCCGGCCAAGTAAAGCTGCACGGCGCCGAAGCCTTTGAAGGCATGCGCAAGGCCGGCCGCATCGCGGCTGCCTGCCTCGACATGCTCACCGAAAAGGTTGCGCCCGGCGTCACCACGGCCGAACTCGACAATCTTGTCTATGACTTCGTCCTCGCCGCCGGCGCCATCCCGGCCACGATTTTTTATCGCGGCTACCGCCACTCAAGCTGCACCTCGATCAACGACGTCATCTGTCACGGCATCCCCGCCGACCGCCAGCTCAAGGACGGCGACATCGTCAACATCGACGTCACCGCCATCGTCGACGGTTGGCACGGCGACACGAGCCGTATGTATCTGGCCGGCGAGCCGCCGCTTCGGGCGCGCAAACTGGTCGACGTCACTTACGAAGCCATGATGCGCGGCATCGCCGCGATCAAGCCAGGCGCCACGACCGGCGATCTCGGCCACGCCATACAGGCCTTTGCCGAAGGCCATTCCTATTCCGTCGTGCGCGATTTCTGCGGCCATGGCGTGGGCCGCGTCTTCCACGACGCGCCGAACGTCTTGCACTACGGCCAAGCGGGCAAGGGCCTCGCCTTCAAGGAAGGCATGATCTTCACCGTCGAACCGATGATCAACGCCGGCAAGCCGCAGGTGAAGTTGAAACCGGACGGCTGGACCGCCGTCTCGAAAGACCGCTCGCTGTCGGCCCAATTCGAACACACCGTCGGCGTCACCGCGACGGGCGTCGAAATATTCACACAATCGCCCACGGGCCTCCACAAGCCGCCCTATGCCTAAGCGCGGCCTGGCCGATGCGGGCGCGACCGAAGCACCGCACTTTCTCGGCCACCGCGATCGTCTGCGTCAACGCCTGCGCGAAGGCGGCGAGGACGCTTTGCCCGACTACGAATTGCTCGAACTGCTGCTCTTCGCCGCCATCCCGCGCCAAGACGTAAAGCCGCTGGCCAAGCGCATGCTCGACGCCTTCGCGGGCGACCTGGTCGAACTCATGTCCGCCGCGCGCGACCGCCTAAAGGAAATCGACGGTGTCGGCGACGCCGTCGTCGACCACATCAAAATCGTGCGCGCGACGGCGACGCGCCTCTCGCGCGCCAATGCAAGGAAGAACGACGTCACCTTATCCTCGTGGCGTGCCCTGATCGACTATTGCATGGTCCAAATGGCGCGCGAACCGACGGAACAATTCCGCATCCTCTTCCTCGATCGCAAGAACAAGCTGCTGAAAGACGAAGTCCAAGGCCGCGGCACGGTCGACCACACGCCGGTCTACCCGCGCGAAGTGGTCAAGCGCGCGCTCGAACTCGGCGCCTCATCGCTTATTCTCGCCCACAATCACCCCTCCGGCGACCCGACACCGTCGTCGAGCGACATCGAAATGACGAAGCAGATCGTCGAAGCCGCCCGCACCCTCGACATCACCGTCCACGACCACCTCATCATCGGGCGCAACGGCCATGCGAGCTTGAAACAACTGGGATTGATGTAGTGGACCAACTGCCGAACTTCGGCCTCGCCAACACCATCACCGGCTTCGCGACGCTGTTTTCCGGCCTGATGCCGCTCGCGTTTTGTTATCTCGTCGACCGCCACCCGCCGCGCTGGATGCTCGTTTACTGGCTGATCGTCGTCACCGGCGTGTTCACGATCACGCTGCACGGCTTCGGCGAAACCAATCCGGTTTTCGGCCAGCGTTGGTTTTGGGCCTTCCTCGACACCGGCTCGAACATCGTCGTCACCTGGGCGATCGTGCTCGCGGCCTTGGCCGACTTCTATTCGAGCGACACCCAAAAATGGGCGCGTCCGCTGGCCACCTTCCTGATGCTTGTCGGGGTCGCTTGGCATTTCTACGACCGCTACATGAGCGGCAGCTACCTCATCGGCTTCGGCCAATGGGGCGGCTTCAAGCCGGGCCAGTCCTGGCTCATCGCCTTTTCATTGGCCGCGACGATACTTTTCTATGTAAAGCGCAAATCCATTCCGCCGCGCGCCATGCCGCTGCTGCAGCTCGTCACCGCGCTGTTCGTCTGCGGTCTGCTGCTTGCAACCGCCAAGAACGACAACATCGTCTACCCGTTCTTGAGCCTGCATGCCCTATGGCACCTGGTCGGCGCCTTTGGCTTCATCGCACTGTGGGCGTTCAACGATGTGCGCTTCGTCAAAAGCAAAGCCTAGACGCGGCCGAAACCGCGCCTAGGCCCAAGCAATTCGAACGGCTTAGTGGTGATGACGGTTCGTGTACCAGTGCAGCGCCGCCACGATTTCGGGGATGTTGTGAGCCGCCTCGACTTTCTTGTGCAACTCAGTCAGATCCGGCGTCGCACCGAAGTCGTGAATGACGCGGTCGAGTTCGTGCAGCGTATAGTCCTTCGCGTGCTTGAAGTCTTTCTCGTGATGCTCGACGTGGTCGAGAATTTTCTCGATCTCGTCTTCGATCTTGTCTTCCTTCGCGTCCTTGTCGTTCGCCTTCACGGCGAATTTCGGCGCGTCGAAACGCGTCGCCGCCAACGCGTGCAAGACTTCCATCGGCACCTTCACGTCGCGATTTTTAGAAACGCGCCCCAGCAGGAAACCGCTTGAAAACAGCACCATCGACAACACGGCCGCGACGGCGAAAAATTCCAACTGCACCAATTCAACGCTGCTCAAGCTGTTCAGAAATTCCATGTGCCAACTCCCCCAACTAAGAATTTCCGCACGTGTATCAGATCGAATTCGAAGCATCATTTGGAATCGCACCGGCGCGCGCATGTGTCGCCGCTGCTGTGCGAATCTTGAGACACTCGCAACGCGGCAACTCGCGCGCGCACTGCAATTTTTTATCCGGCTCGCCTCATACGATTTTTCACGCAGCCACCGCGCACCGCATCGAAGAACACGGTCGTGCAAACTCGCGCACCAAGCGAATGCGAGCAAAACCGCCTACGCTACGCAGCTCCAAAAAAAGAGCGCCCGAAAGGCGCTCCAAGTTGGGGTACGGGCATGGTGTAGTCCTATGGGCGACGCTATCGCCCCGCCGCGGCAACCTCCTTTCGCACCGGCGATCTGTGGTGAAGAAGAAAAGGCAAATTCTTGGCCTCCGCGTTAGACATAAGCGACACGCGCATCCGCAGCTTTGCGCGATTCCGCCCGCTCGCCGCGAATTTCGGCGGCGGTCAGTCGATACTGCGACGACGGTGAACGCGTTTGCCCCGATATGAATTCACCGGTTACGAAATCCGCACCCGAGCTCAACACCGCCTCGTAAGCGTCGCGCGCCGCAACCCCGCCAATGACGGAACTCAAACGCAACGACTTCGCCGCTTTGCAAAATCGCGAAAGAGTATCGACTGCAGTTATCCGCGCCTGGCTTCCAGACGCGCCCGAAACGTCTCGCCACGACGTGGCCAACATGGCGTTCGGAAGAAATTGAAATCGGTTCAAATCGGCCTCCGGTGACGTATGCAGCGCCACGTGCTTGAACACCGACGCCAGCAACTGCGTCTTCGCCGCGATCAACGCGCTGGGCGCTCCCGGCGGAATGCGAACGAAGCGCGGCGTGAGAAACGGCAACAGATTCGACGGCGTCTGTCGCAGCGCATGCATGTATTCCTTGTTGAGCTCCGCCGCACAAAACGATCGAAAATTGATGGAGAAAAGTATCGCTGCTTTTTCGCCGGTCTTGATCAATTTGAATATGTCGACCAGCATGCTGTTGAACAACGAAATGTCCTGTTTCATATAGCGCTTGGACTCTTCGTAGTATTTCTCGTTCGGAATAGGCACGATCGAAGGTTCGCCGGAAACGTCGCAGACGCAACCGACGACACGCTCCATTTTCGCGTGCCATAGCGCTCCATAACCGGCTTGTGCGGCCGGCTCGCCCGGGGCCGCAATGGCCGGCACAGGTCGCGCCGCGCGCCCGTTGTTTTCCTCCAATTGGCGCAGCAATTCACTGGGCGTGATCGGCTCGGGCTTGCACTGGATCGGCGGATCGCGGAACTCGCGCTCCCGCGACAGCTGAGCTGCCACGTCTTGGGCAATGCGCTCGGTTAGCGTTTTAGTGTCCTCCTCGCTACGCGAAAAAAAGAACAACGCATAACCGTGAGGCGTTTGCACGAACACGTCGTTCTCGCGCAACTGGGCTTTGATCGCATCGATGCTGATCGCTTCGATGATGCCCCGGTACTTGAACCATTCGCTGCCGAGCCTTTCACGATAAACGTCGGTGTTGAGCAATCTAAGGTGAGAGGCACCCAACTGCGATCCGGTGGCCAAGGCCCTCTTGAGCCGCTCCTTCTGGTCGCCCGTCAGATGTATTCCGCTCATGATGCCACCTCCGTCAAATGCTCTTAAGCTGCCTCGCGCGTCGCCGTCGGCGCCAACAGCCGCTCCATTTCGCTGACGAGAACTTCAAGCTCGATCGGCTTTGGTACATACGCATTTGCGCCTAATGCCAAATATCTCTCTTCCATGCCCTTCATCGCGCTTGCTGTGACGACGATGATCGGAATCGAAGCATGCGGTGCGCCGGACTTGCGAATTTTCTCGATCGCGACATCGCCGTTCATTTCAGGCATATGAATGTCCATCAGCACGATGTCGAAGCGTGTCCGTTCCAGGGCCTGAATCGCCGCAAGTCCGGTACCGACCATTGTAATCTCGACATCCAAGCTCTCCAGTGCGGCCCGCATGACGGCCTGATTGATCTCGTTGTCTTCCGCGATGAGAATTTTCTTACCCCGCATCGAGGCGCCGGAAGCATCGCTGCAGTCGTCGCCGCTGACAGCGACGGTTGCTTCGTCCACCCGAAACTCGAGCGGCAGCGACATCCAAAACGTCGTCCCGACTCCGACCTCGCTTTCCAACCCTATCAACCCGCGCATCAAAGTGACCAATTCCCGGCTTATGGTAAGTCCCAGTCCCGTGCCCCCGTGACGCCGCGTCGTCGAACCGTCAACTTGCCGGAATCGTTCGAACACCAGCGCAAGCTGGTCTTTGGGAATTCCCGGCCCCGTATCGACCACCGAAAACTTCGTCTCGCCATTCGCGCCGGCATCGACGCGGAGCGACACACCGCCTTTAGTCGTGAATTTGATCGCATTGCCGAGCAGATTGACCAAAATTTGCACGATCCGTTCCCGGTCGCCGAGGAAACACCCCATCCGCTCAGGCGCAATGCACGAGGACAACTCCAGACGCTTCTGCACTGCGACGCCTTCGACCCGCGATTGCGCCTCCTCAATCATCTCCTCCATGGAAAACCAATCGGGCTGCAGCGTCATCATGCCCGACTCGATCTTCGAAACGTCCAGAATATCGTTGATGATCGATAGCAACGCGCGCGAAGACGTCATGATCGTGGTCGCATAGCGCTTTTGTTTTTCGTCGAGTTGGGTGCGCACCAAAAGCTGCGACATGCCCATCACGCCATTCATCGGCGTACGGATTTCGTGACTCATATTCGCCAAAAATTGCGACTTCAACTGGTTGGCATCCTCTGCCGCCTTCGTTGCGCGCACCAAATCTTCGATATCCGACAAGCTGCCCGTCATGCGCGTCGGCGTGCCGGCTTTGTCCCAAAGTGCTTGAGCGCGAATGCGGAACCAGCGATACGAACCGTCCTTCAAACGCATCCGGTGCTTGCTGTCGAGTAACTCACGGTCGCGCACATGCGTTTGGATCGCCGCACGCGCCTGATCGCGCTCTTCCGGGTGAATGAGAGCGTAAACGGCCTCCATTGAGCCCACGGTCTCATCGCCGCCGCTTTCGCCCAGAAGGCGCCGCGCACGGTCCGATATGTAGACTCTATTGCCGACGATATCCCAATCCCAAATGCCGTCGCTCGATCCGCGCACGGCAAGTTGGAAGCGCTCTTCGCTGATGCGCAATTGATCGAGGGTCGTTACGCGTTGTGTAATGTCGCGGTGCGACGTGATGAGGCGCTGGACGCCGCCGTTTCCGTCTTTGACGGCGCGAACCGCCCCTTCCAAATACTTCACCGCCTCGCCGTCGCGCAGAAGCTCGACCTCGTCATGCACCAATTCCCCGCGTTCCAGTGCACCACGCAGTTTCGCGAATGGCACCGAAAGTTTGCGGCGCTTGAATCCCAACTCCGAAGACTTGCGCCCGATGATCGCGCTCTCCGGCACATTCACGGCTTTAACGAATGCCGCGTTGACCCATTCGATATTGCCCTGACTATCCGAAATACTGATCAAGTCGCTTGCTGTTTCGGCAACAAGCGCCAATTGACGCTCGTCGATGAACTTTCGTGGCTCGCTCTTTGTCGCGGCATCGGCAAGCTTCGCTCCGGCCTTCGACAAAGCGAAAGACGGCATCGGCTTCGAAAGCGCCGAAGCGGCAAGTGCCGACGACAGACCGGCAACGAAAGCAAGAAACTCTATCAGCACGAGGATATTCTCCTCCGTTGTACCTCACCCGGACACAGCGTCCTGGAGGGTCATCCGCAAACATAAGCGGCACGCACGCGATGAAGCCTTACCTGTAGGCTGCGCCGATTGAGAAAACTTTCTGTAAATGCCGATAAAGGCAGTCGAAAAAACTTCCGGCGCCGCCCCGCGATCTTCACGATGAACGGTGGTTAGCTATGCGATTGGATTCATGGAAGTGAAACCCCATCGTGCAAAATTCATTCAAATACAAAGGAGCACTCATGGCACACGCAAACGCCGACAACGCATTCTTGCAATCGGTCCTTCAGGGAAAAGTCTCGCCGGCAAAAAGCGGTACGACAGCGTATGTTGGCTTGACCAACCGCAAAATCCTCGTCGTAGACGACAACCCGATCAATCTCGAAATAGCAGTCGAAACGCTGCAGGACGCCGGCGCCGTGGTGGCCTCGGCCATGAACGGCGGCGAAGCGCTCGACCATATCAAGACAACCGCCTTCGACCTCGTCGTTCTGGATCTCACCATGCCCGACATTGATGGCCATGAAGTCGGTCGCGGCATTCGCGCCTCGGCCAACAACGCGAAAGTGCCGCTCCTCATATTCACGGCCTCCGACACGGCGGATGCCAAACGCGCCATGCGTGACTTGAATGCGCAAGGAATCGTATCGAAGCCGATGGACATCGACGATTTGCTAAGTAAGGCCAACGAGCAGCTTCAGGCCCGCTAGCCCGAGCTATTTTTCCGCGACGGTTTCGGCCTTGCCCGTCAAACCGGCCTGATCGAGCAGGAACGCGTCGATCAACGCGTCTTCCTCGATCGGTCCGAAACGGCCGCTGTCGCCCGCATGCCCGGCGACCATATTGGTGCGGAACAAAAGCACATTGCGGTCGGTCTTGGTGCGGCGCAGCTTCGCCACCCACTTCGCCGGCTCGAAATAGCCGACCTGACTGTCGTTATAGCCCGCCGTCACCAGCATCGCCGGATAGGCGCGCTTGTCGACCTGGTCGTACGGCGAATAGCTCAGCATGTACTCGTAATCGCCGGCGTCTCCGGGATTGCCCCACTCGTCGTACTCGAACGTCGTCAAGGGAATGCTTTCGTCCAGCATCGTCGTCACCACATCGACGAACGGCACATTGGCGACGATCCCCTTGAAGAGATCGGGCCGCATATTGGCGACGGCGCCGACCGTCAAACCGCCCGCGCTCCGCCCCATGGCAAAAATGCGTTTCTTGTCGCCGTACTCCGCCTTGACCATGTGTTCGGCGACAGCGATGAAATCGGTGAAGGTGTTTTTCTTGTTGCGCAGCCGCCCGTCCTCGTACCACGCCTGCCCCATCTCGCGCCCGCCGCGCACATGCGCGAAGGCGAGGACGAACCCATTGTCGAGCAAGCTCGGCCAGCGCGGCCGGAACACCGGATCGTTGCTCGACCCATAGGCGCCGTAACCATAGACGAGCAGCGGATTGTCGCCGCGATCGAACTTGTCGCGCCGATAGGCAATGGTAACAGGAATTTGCTTGCCGTCGGCCGCCGGCGCGAAAGTACGTTCCAGCACATAGGCGCTGGCATCATGACCCCGCGCCTTCGTGCGCTGCACTTCGCGCTTGGCGCCCGAGGCCAAATCGAAGTCGTAAATGATGGTCGGCTGAAACGGCGACGTATAACCGTAACGCAGCGCGCCAGCGTCCGGGTCCGTGTTGCGAACGTTCGGGAACGTAAACGAGTCGCCGCTTGAGGCATAACCGGCCGCATTGTCGAACGGCACCAGACGCTCGGCCCCGCTCGCAATGTTGCGCACGCGGATGCGCGCGCCGCCTTTTGTGTATTCGTTGAGCGCGATGTAACCGCCCAGCAACTCGAAACTGTCGATATAAACGCCCGCCTGATGCGGCACGAGATCGTTCCACGTCGCAGCCGGCGCACCCACCGGCGCCGTCATCACGCGATAATCCGGCGCGCCGAAATTCGTGCGCACGAAATACTGCCCGTTCGCTTCGTCCACCGTATAGCGCACGCCTTTGGTGCGTGGCCGCATCACGCTCCACGCGCCGTCGGCTTTGCTCGCATCGACCACGCGCACTTCCGTCGTGTTCGTTTGCTCGCTGGTCAAAAGCAAAACCCGCCCGCCCTTCGAGCGCGCCAGCGACAAATCGAATTGCTCGTCCTTTTCGTCGTAGATCGTCTTGTCGGTTTTCGGATCGCTCCCCAGCACGTGACGCATCAGCCGGTAGGAACGCGCCGTCCCCGCCTGAAGCTTCAGATAAAACACTGTCTTGTTGTCATCCGCGAAAGCGAAATCGGCCGCCACATTCTCGATCTTGTCGGGCAGAACGAGGCCCGTGCGCATGTCGCGGAACACCAACTTGTGCCAACGGTCGCCGGCATAATCGACCGCATAAGCGAAGATCGCGCCGTCCGGCGACGCGCCGTAGTGATTGACCTTGAACTGCTCGTGCTTCGCGCCTTCCGCCTGGCCGTCGAGCAAAATCTCTTCCGCGGCCGCCGTCGTCCCCTTGCGCCGCGCGATCACCGCGAAATCGGCGCCGGGCGCATAGCGTTCGTAGTACCAATAGTCGCCGTCCTTGAACGGCGGCGTGCCTTCGACCGCATCGGCATGGCGGCGGATGTCGGTGCGCAGCCGCTTTTGCAAATCGGCCGTCGGCGCCATGACCTCGGCCGCATACTTGTTCTCTTCGTCGAGATAGCGGATCACCGGCGCCGTGCGTTTTTCGCTCAGCCAAAAGTAATAGTCGGTGCGCTTTGCCCCGTGCGGCGCGATCAGCACGGTTCCCTTCATGACCGCATAGGGCGGATAGCCGGTCTTGCGATCGATCGCGAGGCCCGGCGTCGTCGACGTGGCGCTGTCGGGCGTTGTCCCCGTCGTGCCGCCGAACGGCATCATATCGTCGATCGTGGCGCAGGCCGAAAGCGCCATAACGCTCGCAACAACGAGAACCGAGCCCAACAAGCGCATGGGAAGTCCTTGGATTCGAAGGTGAAGGGTGGAACGGCGCAACATGCCCTGTCTTGGCCCCCCTTGTCACGCGCCTCTGGCACCTTTCGAAACCCGTCGCGCAGGTCTAAAAGACGCCCACGAATCCAGCCGTTCGGAGAACACGATGCGCCTCAAAGACCCGCAACTCCTGCGCGACAAAGCCTACATCGACGGCGAATGGGTCGCAGCCGACGCCGGCGCCACGTTCCAAGTCACGAACCCGGTCAACGGCGCCGTGCTCTCCACGCTGCCCGACATGCTCGAAGGCGAAACCCGCCGCGCCATCGAAGCGGCAATCGCCGCCTGGCCGGCCTGGGCCGCCAAGACCGCGAAAGAGCGCGCGACGGTGCTTCGCAAATGGTTCGACCTCATGATGGCAAACCAAGAAGATCTCGCGATCATCATGACCAGCGAACAGGGCAAACCCCTCGCCGAATCGCGCGGCGAAGTCGCGTATGGCGCCTCGTTCATCGAATGGTTCGCCGAAGAAGGCAAACGCATCTACGGCGACGTTATTCCGCAAACCCAACATGGCCGGCGGATCATCGTCTTGAAACAACCGATCGGCGTCGTCGCCGCGATCACGCCGTGGAATTTCCCGAACGCCATGATCACGCGCAAATGCGGACCCGCACTCGCCGCCGGCTGCCCCATCGTCATCAAGCCGCCCGCCGAAACGCCGCTCTCCGCGCTGGCGCTTGCGGTGCTCGCCGAACGCGCCGGCATCCCCAAGGGCATCTTCAATATCGTCACGACGAAACATTCCTCCCGCGTCGGCCAGGAAATGACCGGCAACTCGCTCGTGCGCAAATTCTCGTTCACGGGCTCGACCGAAATCGGAAAACTGTTGATGCGCCAATGCGCCTCGACGGTGAAGAAGGTCTCGCTCGAACTCGGCGGCAACGCGCCGTTCATCGTCTTCGACGACGCCGATCTCGACAGCGCGGTCACGGGCGCGATGCTCTCGAAGTTCCGCAACATGGGCCAGACCTGCGTCTGCGCGAACCGCCTGTTCGTGCAGGACAAAGTCTATGATGCCTTCGCCGCGAAACTTGCAAAGGCCGTGGCCGACTTGAAAGTCGGCGACGGCCTCGCCGACGGCGTAATGCAAGGCCCGCTGATCAACATGGAAGCGGTCGAAAAAGCCGAACGCCTGATCAAGGACGCGACCGGCAAGGGCGCGAAGATCACGGTCGGCGGCAAACGCCACGCCATGGGCTCGACGTTCTTCGAACCGACGGTCTTGACCGAAGTGGACACGCAGATGGCGATCGCCCAGGAAGAAATCTTCGGCCCCGTGGCAACGCTCTTCCGCTTCAAGACCGAAGCCGACGCCATCCGCCTTGCGAACGACACCGAATACGGCCTCGCCGCCTATTTCTACGCCCGCGACCTCGGCCGCGTCTGGCGCGTGGCGGAGGCGCTCGAATACGGCATCGTCGGCATCAACGAAGGCATCATCTCGACCGAAGTGGCACCCTTCGGCGGCATGAAGGAAAGCGGCATCGGCCGCGAAGGTTCGAAATACGGCATCGAGGATTTCCTTGAGGTGAAGTATTTGGCGATGGGTGGGTTGGGGACGTGAGCTGCAAAAGCGCGAACGCAATAAAGTTCGTCATGGCCGGGCTTGACCCGGCCACCCCGCCGGCGCACGTCCGTGCGCCGCGAATACCTGCTGCTGCCAACCTGCGGACAATACGTCGGTATGAGTCACTTGATCGCGCAGACGCGCGATCGCTGGCTGGCCGGGTCAAGCCCGGCCATGACGGCTCATGCATTGGAGATCAACCATGAAACTCTACTACTGCCCGCAAACCCGCGCCTTCACCTCGCTCTGGATGATGGAAGAGGTCGGCCAACCCTACGAGCTCGTGCGCGTCGACATCCGCGCGCCGGGTCACCCGACCGAGGCCTACAAAAGGATCAACCCGATGGGCAAGGTCGCGGGCTTCGAAGACGGCGGCATCGGCTTCGGCGAGACGGCGGCGATCCTGCTCTACGTCGCCGACAAGTTCCCGCAAACGAAACTCGCGCCCGCACCCACCGACCCGCGCCGCGGCCGCTTCCTGCAATGGCTGATGTTCTCCGCGACGTCGCTTGAGCCCGCGATGGCGGAAAAGCGCCTCGGCCACACACCGAACAGTCTCCAATCAGGCTGGGGCGACTATGACCGCACGTTCGGCGCGCTGGAAGCCGCACTGACATCCGGCCCTTGGCTCGTCGGCGACCAGTTCACCGCCGCCGACCTCTACATCGGCTCCTCGCTCGGCTTCGGCATGATGTTCGGCATGATCGACAAGCGCCCCGCCTTCGTTCAATTCGCCGAACGCGCCAGCGCCCGCCCCGCTTTTAAACGCGCTCAAGAAATCGAAGCCAAAGAGGCCGCAAAGACATGACCACGAACGCCGAACTCCTCGCCCGCCGTCAGAACGCCGTTCCGCGCGGCGTCAACACAGCCCATCCCGTCTTCGCCGCGCGCGCACTGAACGCCGAGATCTGGGACGTCGAAGGCAAGCGCTACATCGACTTCGTAGGCGGCATCGGCGTGCAGAACACCGGCCACCGCCATCCCAAAGTGGTCAAAGCGATCGAAGCGCAGATGGCGAACGCGATTCACACCGCGTTTCAGGTCAACGCTTACGAAAGCTACATCGCGCTCGCCGAAAAACTGAATGCGGCCGCCCCCGTCGAAGGCCCCGCAAAAACGATCTTCTTCACGACCGGCGCGGAGGCCGTCGAAAACGCCGTGAAGATCGCGCGCTACGCCACGAAGCGCTCTGGCGTCGTCAGCTTCTCCGGCGCCTTCCACGGCCGCACGTTCATGGGCATGGCGCTGACCGGCAAGGTCGTGCCCTACAAAGCGGGCTTCGGCGAAATGCCGGGCGACGTCTACCGCCTGCCCTTCCC
>JAIOQG010000228.1 GCA_021413465.1 Alphaproteobacteria bacterium
GCGTCACTTTGTAGACGTACACGACGTGGCCGTAGATGTCGTAGACGATGCTGCCGGCGCGGATCGCGCCTTTGGCAATTTTCGGCGAATAGAAATCGCTGGCTTCAAAGCCCCGGTCGTAGGTGTGTTCGACGCGGAACATGGCGGTCGAGACCGTGCCGCGCAGATCGCTCAAGAGCTTCACCGGGTCGGCGTCTTGTTGCCATTCGAGTTGCAGGCGGGCCGCGATCGTGTTGCCGCCGCTGGAAAAGCGGTTGTCTTCGGTGGGCCCTAAGCGCGGCATGACATAGAGCGAATAGGAAAACGGCAGGCCGTTCTTCCACGCGAAATAGGCGCGCAGCTGATAAATGAAATCGGCGCAGTCGCCGTCCATTTTCAGTTCGGGCGGATCGGTGTCGCGGTAGGGGTTGGCCGTGCTTTTGAAGCAGGCTTCGGGGTTCGGGCAATCGCTTTCGCCGAAGCCCGCAACGAAGGCGCCGAAGCGCGTTTCGTCGGACGCGTCCCAGTGGTCCTTCGTGATCTTCCAGCTTGCGTCCGCGTGCGCCGTTGCGGCCGCGAGCACAAAGCCCAGAAGGCTTGCCATCAAAACGCGCATCGCGCCCTGCCCCATTTCCCCGGCGGCGATGCAATCATTGTTGGCGCGGGGAAGGCAAGAGGGGGGCGCGCTACTGGAGCCTTTGCAGCAGCACGAGAGCGCTGGTGACGGCGGCAAGTCCGCCCAAAAGCTGGAGCCCGAAATAGGTGCCCAGCGACAGGCCGCCGTGCGCGGATTGGAATTCACCGTAATTGCGCCAGCCCGCGGCCGTGCGCCAGACGACGAAGACAAGCCCGAAGGCCGCCACGATCGTGTCGTAAGCCAGGTGGCGGGATTGTTCGTTGATGACGGCGGCGAACAGGGCGTCGCCCAGCGCGTTGACGTTCGTGCGGTAGAACTCGATCAGCTGCATCGGCACCGCCGCGAAAGCGAAGCCGCCGGTGGCTTGCGCCAAGCTCACCACGGCCAAGGCCGTGAGCATGACGCCGACGACGCGCAACGGTGCGTGCAGCGAAAATACGTGGGCGGGCAGTTTTTTGATTTCGTGCCAGGCCGACGCAAAGCTGTGCAGCGTGGCGTGGCCGAAATAGTTGAAAAGTTCCCAGCCGATATTGCTGACGATGCCCGACAAAGCCGTCAGCCAAAACCAGTGCATGAGTGGAAGTTCGACTGCATCCGTCGTCATGGCGATGCCCCCTTGGCCCGCGCGCAAGATGATGTGGCGATTGTGGCGGTTGTTTGCCAGGCCCACTTTTGTTCTCGCCGGCGGGCGGAACGGGGCGCTAATCCGCCACTGCAGGCGAGGCCCTATGCGTCGCAAATCGGTGCTAAACTGCGCGCCAGCCAAATCACGCGAGAGCGTTCATGCTTTTGACTGTCGAAGAACATCGGGAAAAGCACCCGGAAATTCGTGCCGACTATACGATCGATCAACACTGGCACCGCTACAGCGCCGCCGAGCACGCGACGTGGCGCACGCTCACCCGGCGGATGGAAAAGATTCTGCCGGGCCGGGCCTGCGACGAGTTTCTGCAGGGCTTGAAGCAGTTGAAGATCGGCGACGAGCAAATTCCCGACATGGAACGGTTGTCGGACGAGCTTTACAAGTTGACGCGCTGGCGCGTCGTTGCCGTGCCGTCGCTGGTGCCGGACGCCATCTTCTTCGAGCATCTGGCCAACCGGCGCTTCCCGGCCGGGCATTTTATTCGCAAGCCCGATCAGCTCGACTATATCGAGGAGCCCGACGTGTTCCACGATGTGTTCGGGCATGTGCCAATGCTGGCCCTGCCCGTGTTTGCCGATTACATGGAAGCTTACGGCAAAGGCGGCATGCGGGCGGAAGGGTTGGGCACGCTTGCCAATCTGGCGCGGCTATACTGGTACACGGTCGAGTTCGGGTTGATCGAGAAGCCGGAGGGTTTGCGCATCTATGGTTCGGGGATCGCATCGTCGAGCGCGGAATCGGTTTATGCGGTGGAGGATGCCTCGCCCAACCGCATTCATTTCGATCTTGAGCGCGTCATGCGCACGAAGTACCGCATCGACGATTTTCAGGAGAGTTATTTCGTGATCGGGTCGTTCGAGGAATTGTTCAAGGAAACCTATAAAGACTTCGCGCCGCTTTATCAGACGTTGAAAGCGGGCCCGACCTTCGAGCCGGGAACCATACTTCCGGCCGAGCGGCTGCATCATCGCGGGACGCATCGCTACAAAGCGGGATCGCACCGGGCGACGGCATGAACAGCGTTTCGACAAAACCCTGGAACATCGCGCATCGCGGCGGCGCGGGCTTGCGGCCTGAAAACACGCTGGCTGCGTTTGCGCATGCGCTCGATCTCGGCGTCGACGGCTTCGAGCTCGACGTGCATGTGTGCAAGGACGGCACGGTTGTGGTGTTCCACGACGATGCGCTGAAGCCGGAGATCGTTCGCGGCGAAAACGGGCAATGGATCGAAGGCCCCGGACCCTTGATCAAGGATCTGACGTTCGCGGAGTTGCAAAGCTATGACATCGGGCGCTTAAAGCCGGGCACGAAATATGCGGCGCGCCAGCCCAACCAAACGCCGCATGACGGCGAGCGCATTCCGCGGCTGGCCGACGTCATTGCGCTGATCAATCGCTCAGGCGGTCCGGAGCGGATTTGGATCGAACTCAAAACGAATTTCATGGACCGGTCGCGTACGAACGCGCCGGAGGCAACGGCAAAGACGGTGTTGCGCGTGCTGCGGCGCGAGAAATTTATCGAGCGCGCGGTCTTGGTCAGCTTCGATTGGCCGGGCTTGATCGCGGCGAAGAAGATCGAGCCCGCGGTGCAATGCTGGTTCACGACCTTGCCGCAAAGCTGGTTCGGCGACGTGCCGGTGCCGCCGGCCGACGGGCCGCCGCCGGCGGCGGAGCTTGAGCGCTTGCGCGCGTTCGAACGCTCGGCGGCGCCGTGGACCGGCGGATTCGACAGGGCGACTTACGGCTCGGTCATCAAGGCGGCGAAGGCCGCCGGCGCGGACGGGTGGTTTCCCTATTTCGCCGACATCACCCGGGCGAGCCTGAAAGAAGCGCACGAACTGGGCTTGCAAGTGGGCGCGTGGACGGTGAACGAGGCCGACGATTTGGCGCGGCTGGCCGATTGGGGCGTCGACGGGTTGTGCAGCGATTATCCGGACCGGCTGAGCGGTGTTCTGAAGGGGTTGTGACGGGCGCACCCCGACAGGTGCCAGGCGGAAATTGCCTTCGGCGGCGAATAGCGCCAAAATGCCCGTAGAGCCCCCTTTTACTTGAGAGTCTCAAGCGATGCCTCGCGTCGATGTTTTGCGTCACTGTCTTGTTGCTTTGGTGTGCGCGCCGCTGGGCGCTTGCGCGAGTTGGGGCGTGTTGCCCTCGACGGTCGAGAAGACCGAGTCGCCCTTCCAGACCTATCAAAGCGCCGAAGATGCCTTCAACAAGGTGCGGCCGTTCGTAACGACGGCGAAGGAATTGAAAGTGCGCGGCTTCAATCCGTACACGACGCCCAACATCAAAGTTCTGAACTATCTCGATCTCGTGCCGCGCTTTCTGCCGCAGCAATCGATGAAGCACGAAGACCTCGATCCCGCCGTGCAGTCGTGCCTGACGGCGCGCGACCGCTGTACCGGGTGGCTGGCCGAGCCTTCGACCTCCTCGAAAGACCGCACCGGCAACGTTGCGCTCGACGTGTTGGGGTTCGAGAAAGAGACGACCTCGACGGGGTGGAAGGCGTCGATGCTGCTGCTCATTCAAGACGGCGTCGTGGTCTATAAATTATGGTCGGGAACGCCCACCATCCTCGAAGTGAAGACCGAAAAGAAACCGTTGGGGCCGTTCCAGGATCTGTCGGGTGCTGCGTCTTCGGCGGTGACGGGGGCGATTAAACCCTGAGCGCGATCAAGCGCGTCGCCGTTATCGGCGGCGCCGGCGCGTTTGGACGGCATCTCGTTCAAGGCTTGCTGACAACGACCGATTGCCACGTGGTGGTGTGCGGACGATCGCTCGCGCGCGCGCAGGCGCTGGCGCAAACGCTCGGGGCGCGGGACGAGCGCGTGTCGGTGGCCGAGATCGACCGGACGAGCGCCAATGCGGCGGAGCTTGCGGCGTTGCGGGTGTTTTGCGTGGTGGATGCCGCCGGGCCGTTTCAAGCGCAAGACCTGTCCTTTGCGCGCGCGGCGATCGAGGCGGGTTGTCACTATGTGGACCTGGCCGATGCGCGCGATTTCGTGGCGGCGTTTCCCACCCTCGACGCGGCGGCCCAGGCGCGCGGCGTGTTGGCGGTGACGGGGGCGAGTTCGACGCCGGCGCTGTCGCATGCCGTGCTCGACGATTTGACGCGCGGTTGGGTGCGGGTCGATCGCGTTGAGATCGCCATATCGCCGGGCAATCGCGCGCCGCTTGGGCTTTCGGTGATCAAGGGGATTTTGAGTTATGTCGGGCGGCCGGTGCGCGTGTGGCGGCATGGGCGGTGGACGCAGGTGCCGGGCTGGGGGCTTTTGACGCGCAGGCCGTTCGGCGATCTGGGCTCGCGCTTTTTGTCTTTGTGCGAGACGCCGGATCTCGATTTGGTGCCGCAGCGTTTTGCGCGCGTGCGCCACGCGGTGTTTCGCGCCGGGCTTGAGCTTTCGTTTTTGCATCTCGGACTTTGGTTGATGAGCCTTGCGGTGCGCGCGGGGTGGATGAAAAGCCTCGTGCCGCTGGCCGAGCCGTTGCGCGATGCGGCCACGTTGTTTCAGGCGCTGGGCGGCAATAGCGGCGGCATGGTGGTCGACGTTGAGGGCGTGTACGGCGACGGCGCGCGTTTGCGCGCGGTGTGGACGTTGATTGCCGATGCCGGCGACGGGCCGCAGATTCCGGCGTTGCCGGCCTTGTGCGTGGTGCGGGCGCTGGTTGCGGGAAGCTTGCCGCAG
>JAIOQG010000229.1 GCA_021413465.1 Alphaproteobacteria bacterium
CGCCGAGGACAAGCCGCGCTTCGAGGCGCTGGACCTGTTGCTCAGTTTCGAGGCCTGGCGCCGGTTGCGGCGCGATCAGGGTCTGTCGGTGCGCGACACGCGCGCGGCGATGCGCTTGGCGGCCGATGCTTTGACTTCGTCGGTGCCCGGCCGGTAAGCCCGGCAGCGCGCCGGGAGCGGCGGCATGCGCACATTCGGCAGACTGGCAAAGATTTGGCGCATGTCGCGATCGCACAGAATGGCATCGTGCCCGGCCACGATCAGTGCGTCCACATCCGGGCCATCGATCGTGAGGCCGGTCGGGATCGCAGCAAGCTTGCGCTGTTGCTCGTCGTCCTGCAGATCGCCGAGCGAGACGTGCGCGAACTGTGCTTCGACTTTGCGGCACGGCGCGGCCTTGCCTTCCACCACAGGTCCAGGGCAACCTCGGCTTGCCAGGCCATCGGCGAGGCGACGTGTCATCTCGCGCGCGTGGATCAGCGTCTCGTAGCCGTAGCGATCGATCGCGGTGGAGGCGACGGCGCCCAAGACGCGGAACACGCTGCCCAGATAGGGCACGTCGGTCATGGCGCGGTCGGGTTCGGCTTGGCCGTCGACACTGACGATGATGACGTGGCGCAGGTGTTTGACGCGTTCTTCGTCGAGCGCGTCGGGTTCGGTGGTCGGCGCCATCAACTGCACGAGGCCGCGCAGCGCAAGATTATCGGCAACGCCGCCGTCGAGAAGATGGACGTAGGCTTCTTGGCGTTTGTCGAGATATGAGGTTGCGAGTTCGGCGAGCTGGCGCCGGCGCGAAAGTTCGTCGTCGATCGCCATATACTTGTCGACCCAGGCCGGGCGGCGGCAGGATTGGGTTTCGTCGTGGGCGTAGTTGCGCAGGCTGATCGGCGAGAACAGGACCGGAAAGCCGTTCGACGCCGCAACGGCGCGCGCGACCGGCAAGGTGGTGATGTCGGAACAAATCCAATCGAACGTGTCTTGCCCGAAGATGAAGGGCGCTTCGTTGGCGAAGTCGGTCGCCTGTACGCCCAGGTAGGGACGGCCGAGCCGCGCGAGGTCGCCGTAGTCGGTGCCCTGAAACAGCAGATCGTCGTAGATCCGAGCCATTTCGTCGTTCGTGCCCCAGTTAGGGTTGAACAACCAATCCCAACGCCAGGGGATGAGGTAGAGCCCGAAGATATCGGCGTTGAGATCGTATTTGAGGAATTGATCCGTGTACGTATCGAACAATGCCTCGCGTTTGAGCGCAAAGGACGACGCCGTAAAGCTGCCGCCGGAGACGCCGGTGACGACGTCGATCTCTTGCGTCAGTTTGCGGGGGCCGGTGCCGAAATCGACCGTAATCTCGCGCAGCGCCGTGAGAGCGCCATAGCCGAAAGCGGCCGAACGCTTGCCGCCGCCGGAAAACGCAAGTGCCACGAAGAGTTCGGGCGAGGTTGCGTCGGGAATGGTTGTGATTCTGTAGGCTGGGCCATTGACGGCGGTTTCGAGCGGGCGGTTGGGCTCAGCGCTCAACGAGGCGCAGGCGGCGAGCGTCGTCGCCAACAAGCAAATTGCGATAGGGCGTAAGCTCTTCATGGGTCCCCTCCCCCGCCGATTCCCGAATCACCGAGCGGTTTGGGGATTTTAGCCTCAACGCTGCGGTCCCAACTGGAATTGGCGTGCGTTCAGGCCTATCTGTGGCCCAGTGTTTGCGCGGGAGCGACGAAGAAATTTGGCTCAGGATCCATATACCCTACTTGGGGTTGCGAAAACGGCCTCGGCCGACGAGATCAAAAAGGCCTATCGCAAACTGGTCAAGCAGCTGCACCCCGACTTGCATCCCGGCGACAAGCAGGCGGCGGAGCGCTTCAAAGAGGTTGCGTCGGCCTATGACATTGTGGGCGACGAGACCAAGCGCGCGAAGTTCGACAAGGGCGAGATCGACGCCAGCGGCGCGCAGAAAAACGTTCAGCAATTCTATCGCGAATACGCCAATCGCGGCGGCGCTCGCCAGTATCGGTCCGATGCGGGCTTTGAAGACTTGGGCGCGTTTTCCGACCTTTTTTCCGATCTGTTCGGCCAGAAGGCCGCGCGTGGAGCAAGTATGCGTGGACGCAACGTGCACTTCCGGCTTGAAGTCGATTTCGTAACGGCGGCGCTGGGCGGACAGCAGCGCATCACCTTGCCCGACGGCAAGCAGCTGGGCGTGACCATTCCCGAAGGCGTTGCCGATGGACAGACGTTGCGTCTGAAGGGCCTAGGACATCCGGGCCGCGGCGACGCGGCGGCGGGCGATGCCTTGATCGAAATTCACGTGCTGCCCAGCCCCATATTCGAGCGTAAGGGCGACGCGTTGTTGAGCGAGCTTGCGATAACCATTGATGAGGCAATCTTGGGCGCGAAGGTTGAGGCGCCCACTTTGTCGGGGCGCGTGATGATCACGGTTCCCAAAGGGGCCTCCAGCGGTCAATCGTTGCGGTTGAAAGCTAAAGGCTTTCGCGGCAAGCACGGTGTCGTCGGCGATCAGCTGATCAAGTTGAAGATCGTGATGCCGAAAGCGATCGACGAAGAGCTTGAGACCTTCATGAAAGGCTGGCGCGAACGCCATGCCTACAATCCGCGGGCGGAGTGAGCGGTCATGAGTGTCAGCGAAGAAACTCTGGTGTTGCAGGTGGAGCGGCTGTCGGTGCAGCGGTTGCACAAGTGGATCCGCCTCGGTTGGGTGCGACCCGAAAGGCATGAAGGCGCGCCCTTGTATCAAGAGGTGGACATCGCGCGCGTGCGATTATTGCGCGATCTAGAGCTCGAGTTCGAGTTCGACGAGGACACGGTGCCGATGGTGCTGTCGCTGCTCGATCAGGTGCACGATCTGCGGCACGAATTGCGAAGCATTGCCGCCGCTATTGCCGAACAGCCGCCGGCGGTGCGCGAGCGGGTGGCGAATGCGTATCGGCGGATTGCGGAGAGCTGAGCCTACCATTTGTGGAAGACGAAAAAGCCTCCCAGCGCGATGCAGGCGAAGCCCGCGAGGTGGTTCCATTTGATGGTCTCGCCTAAATAGAACATCGAGAATAGTACGAAGACGATGAGGGTGATGATCTCCTGCATCGTTTTGAGCTCGGCGGCGGTGTATGTGGCGTGGCCCCAGCGGTTGGCGGGCACGGCAAAGCAATATTCGACGAAGGCTATGCCCCAACTCGCCACGATGACCAGCCAGAGCGCCTGATCTTTGAATTTCAGGTGGCCGTACCAGGCGAAGGTCATGAAGATGTTCGAGATCGAGAGCATTACAATGGGCAGTAAGCTTGCGGGCATGGGGTTCAATTCCGATTGAATTGCCGATGCCCGACGTCATAGCCGAAAGCGCGCCGCCGTCGTGGCGCATTTTCGGCCATGATTTTTAAGTCTGCCCTGCCCTATCAGGCGCCGCGCTGGTCCAGCCCTTTCAGGGCGCCTTCGGCGCGCCATTCCTCCAGCACTTTCACGAAGGCGATGGGGCCGGCACCGTAGAAGCCGTCTTGCTCGCTGCGCTCCTGCGGCTTGCCTTCGTTATTGTAATAGCCGGGCGTGCATTCCTCGAGAAACTTGCGGCGCAGAATCGCAAGGCTGCGAATGGTTTCGACCCATTCGGCCTCGGCCGCCGGCGTTGCCTCAACGACGCGGATCTGGGCGTCCGAGCAGTGCTTCACGACATAGGCCACGTGGCGCGCTTGTTCGGCGAGCATGTGCGGGAAGTTTACGGTGAAACCCGATTGCGCGTTCGACACGATGAAGCAGTTCGGGAAGCCTTCGACATGAAAGCCGTGAAAGGTGCGGATGCCTTTCGACCATTTGTCGGTGAGCGATTGGCCGCCTTTGCCATAGAGTTCAAACCCGGCGCGGCGCGAGTAGCCGGTGCCGACTTCGAAGCCGGTCGCGTAGATGATACAATCGACGGGATACTCGACGCCGTTCGCGACGATGGCGTTTTCGGTGATGCGGTCGACGCCGTGACCCTTGGTATCGACCAAGGTGACGTTCGGGCGATTGAAGGTGTCCAGATACTCGTCGTGGAAGCACGGGCGCTTGCAGAATTGGCGGTAGTAAGGCTTCAGCGCCTCGGCCGTGGTCTTGTCTTTCACCACGGCGTCGACGCGGGCGCGGACCTGTTCCATTTTCTCGAAGTCGGCGAGCTCGACGAGTTGATCGATCGTCAGCGGGCCTGCGCCGGCGAATTTCTTCGCGCCTTCGCCGAGCAGGAGATTGCGGATGATCTCGGTCCAACCGTCGCTCACCAGATCTTCTTTTTGATAGACGCCCGTCAGCAGCGTGTTGAAGTTGTCCATCCGGCGTTGCTGCCAACCGGGCTCCAACGCTTTGGCCCATGCCGGATCGGTCGGGCGATTGGCGCGCACATCGATCGAAGATGGCGTGCGTTGGAATACAAAGAGATGCTTCGCGGCGGCGCCCAGATGCGGCACGCACTGGACCGCCGTGGCGCCCGTGCCGATGATGGCCACGCGCTTGTCTTTTAGGCCGCTGAGATTGCCGTTCGAGTCGCCGCCGGTATAGGCGTAGTCCCAGCGGCTGGTGTGGAAGGAGTGGCCTTTGAAGGTCTCGACGCCCGGGATGCCGGGGAGTTTAGGCCGGTGTAGCGGTCCCGAGGCCAAGCAAACGAAGCGCGCCTTGATGGCGTCGTTACGGTTCGTCTTCACGACCCAACGCGCGGATTTTTCGTCCCAGCGCATTTCGTTGATCTCGGTTTGAAAGACGGCGTCGCGGTAGAGATCGTATTTTTCGCCGATGGCCCGGCAATGGGCCAGGATCTCCGGCGCGCGCGAATACTTCTCGACCGGCATCTTGCCGACTTCTTCGATCAACGGCAGGTAGATGTAGGATTCGACGTCGCAGGCGGCGCCGGGATAGCGGTTCCAGTACCACGTGCCGCCGAAGTCGCCGCCCTTTTCGATGATGCGAATCCGCTCGACGCCGGCTTCGCGCAATCTGGCCGCCGCAAGCAGACCGCCGAAGCCGCCACCGACCACGACGACGTCGACTTCATCGGTCAACGGAGCGCGCGTAATCGGGGCGACATAGGGATCGTCGAGGTAGTGGGCGAAGTTGCCTTTGATTTCCTGGTATTGGGCGTTGCCGTCGGCGCGCAAACGGCGGTCGCGTTCGGCGCGGTATTTGGTTCGGAGCGCGTCGGCGTCGAACCCGAGATTCTGAGGGGTGGCGGCGGTCATGGCTAATCCTTCGTGAATGGCTTGTGCCGGTCATACTGCCGATGTTTTGGCACCGCGCAAAGCCTAGGTTTTTGTGGTCTGCCCGCGCCGTCTCGTCCGCTACGGCACCGTGGGGATTTGATTCAAATGCCAACGATCCCGGACTACGGCCGTTTGCGCGCAGCCGGCTCCGTCATGGATGAATGTTTAACCCCAGTTCGGCGAGAATGGAGACCTGGTTTAGGCAAATGTGTGCCGTTCCATGAGCGGCTGCGGTGGAGTTCTGCCCGATGGGGCGTGCAGCAAAAGTCGACAAAGCGCCGGACGCTCCGGCGGTGGCACGCATAGATGGCGCGCGACGTCCGGGCGTTGCTGCTGCGGCCGTGCACTGTTCCGTCGCCGTCGACTTCGCGCCGTTGATTGCGCCGTTCAAGAAGCAAGGACGACTGACACTACGCGTCGAACGTTTGGCGCCGAAGGCGCGCTTCTCGAAAGGCTCGCGAAACAACGACGGCGCCTCTTGGTCGCTGGCTTCCGACGAGTTGGATGATCTTACGTATCAACTCGCCGAGGGCTATGACGGGGATCACACGCTGGCCGTCCGTGTCATCAGTTTGGTCAACGGCAATACGTTGGCGGTTCTCGACTACGCCGTGTCGCCGAACTCACTTGCCGGCGCTTTGGAGGTGTCCGCGACAGAACCTCGCCCGCCTGCGCGCGATGATGGATCGTCTGACCTGTTGCGCGCCGAGCTGGCGCAGATTAAGAGCGAGCTTGGGACACGAGATCTTGAGCTTGCGCAGCTGCGGCAAGAGATTGCGCTTGCGGTAGTGTCGGCTCCGACGCGCGACATCGATGCGGAACTTGCCGGCGTACGCGAGGCGGCAAAGACGGAAGTGGAGCAGCGCTTAGCGGCTGCGGCGGCGCAGAACGCGTTGCATCTGCAGCAACACCGCGAAGCTTGGGCTGGCGAGCACGCGACACGCGTGGCCGACATGAATGCTCAGATGCAGGCACAGCTGGCGGACGCGCGCGATGCGGGAGCTCGGGATGCGCGCGGCACTTTCGCAGCAGCCGAGGCGAAATGGAAAAGCGAAACTGACGCAAGACTCTCGTCTCTC
>JAIOQG010000024.1 GCA_021413465.1 Alphaproteobacteria bacterium
GCCGGCACGATGTAGAACAACATCATGTTCAACACCGTTTCGGGGCTGTTCGTGCCCGTCTCGCTGAAACCGATCCATTCCAAAAACGCGTACGAAAACACGATCGCCGACGAATAGCCGAGCTTGTTCGTCATCGCCAACAGCGAAAAGAATACACCGGCGCGTGCCCGGCCCGTCTCGACATTATCCTGATCGGCAACGTCCGCCATGATGGCGCGATAAAGGAACGGCCCGACGGACATGTTCGCACCCAACAGCACGAACAAAATGGCCGACGCCAAAAAATCGCCTTGCGGCACCAAAAAGGCGAGCGGCAGCACGAGCGCGTTGAACAGGCTGCTATAGGCCAACGTCTGATGCTTGCCCAAACGTTTGCTGAGCCGCACCATCGGCGGAATGAACGCCATGCCCATCACGAAATAGATCAGCAACAGCAGGTTTGCTTCCTTGGGCAAGCCAAGCCCGACCTTCACCATCGAGATGAACAACGTCGCCACGATCCCGCCCGAAATGCCCGAGATCAAATCGCATATCAGCACATAACGCAGCGCCACGTTCTTACCGATGGCCATAACCGCCTGCTTGATCGGCAAATGCGCGGCAAGCGGGACATCGTGCTCCTTGATGACGAACACCAACACCGCACCCGCGATCGGCAAGGTCACGATGATGAACCACCCCATGGACGAAATTTGCGCAAAGCGATCGCCGCCCTGGCTTTGAATCAACACCGGCAGCAGCAACACCGCGATCACGCCGAGCAGTAACGCCACCTCGCGCGCCGCCGTCACGCGCGACCGCTCGTGATAGTCGCTGGTCAGTTCGCCGCCCAACGCCAAATGCGAAATCGTCAGCATCGTCCAGCCGACATAGAGAAATATCAGCGCCCCGATGGCGTAGGCGAACGACACGCCGGGCTGGGGCATGAACACCATCACCGAGGCCGCAAGCATGATGGGAATGGACAGCACCATCCATATCCGCCGCCGCCCCCAAGGCGTGCGCACGCCGTCCGAAACGAGGCCCATCACCGGGTCCAAAAATACATCGAAAAAGCGCGCCAACCCGAAAATGATCCCCACGGCGCCATACCCGAGCCCCACTTCGACGGCATAAAAATTCGGCAGATGCACCGCAATCGGCAGACCCAGCGCCGCGATCGGAAGCCCGGGCAGCGAATAGGCGAACAGCCAAGAAAACCGAACCCGGTCCTTCGGCGCTGTGGAAGATGCCATGTCTTGCGTGTTCCTCGACCCTGATACGATGTGCGCGGAGTTCGTGCCCCCGTCTTCGCCCCACTATGGGCACAGAACTTCATCGCCGCAAATCGCAGCCAGCCGTTCGTCGCCATCAACGCAGACGATGCGCGACAGCGCTTGACCGTTCGACCACAGCGGCTCAACGCCCCCATCTGGACATCCGGCCGTGTCAACGCTCAATGGTCGAAAATGCTAACGGCGCAGCTGTTCATGGCCTGTTCAGTAACAACCGAATCTCAGCGCGAACTCGCCTTCACTCTTGCAGAACTGACGCATGAGGCAGTTGAAGGCCGCAGTGTTTCATTGCAATAGGGTAGCAACAAATTGCGCCGCCCTAGTCTTTCATTTCAACCTTGGCGAATAACCCCCAGTTTTGAAGGTTAGGTCTTGTATTTTCTGCGCTGTGAACATGCGAAAGGGCCCAGCGCGTGCTATTAACGTATATTGAAACCTTCCCATGGCGCGGCGCGCGACTTTGGAATAGTTCTATCTGGCCCTTATCCTAATAATCACACCTGTAACAGGAGTTCGCTGACAATGGCGCGGAAGCCGAAGACTGAGACACCAGATCAAGAAGCGGTAACAACATCGAACACTGGCGATCACTTGATCGACTTGGCGGTGACTCTGGTGTCTTCGTATGTCAGCCGCAATCAAGTTCCCATGGCGGACTTGCCGGCGGTGATCGGCATGTTCCACGGCGCCCTCGCCCAAGCGGCGGGACGCTCCGGCTCAACGGTCGATGCCGACCGCAAGCCCGCCGTGCCGGTCAAGAAATCGATCGGTGACGACTTCATCATCTGTCTTGAAGACGGCAAAAAACTCACGATGCTCAAGCGCTACCTGCGCTCGCAATACGACATGAGCCCTGAGGACTATCGCAAGAAGTGGGACCTGCCGCACGACTATCCCATGGTCGCTCCGGCTTACGCGCGCTTGCGGTCGGCCTTCGCGAAGAAGATCGGCCTGGGACGTGTCGCCGTCGTCGGCCGCGGCCGCCGCGCCAAAACGGCTTAGGACTTGAGTTGACGGTCGCTGAAACGCGCTAACGTTTCAGCGGCCGGTCGATCAGCACCGCCAGCAACAGCGCCGGTCCCCCATGCGCTTGCCAGGCATGGTTCGTGCCGCGCTGGATCACCACCTGCCCCGGCTTGATCCGCGTCTCGCTGCCCTCAAGGATCAACGACACGTCGCCCTGCAGCAAGCAGATCACGTCGATCGAATGCGTCTCGTGCATCGCCGGATGGCGCGTCTGATCGATGATGTGATGCGCGCCGTCGAAATCGGCAAAGCGCGCCTTGACCGCCTGATCGAGCTGCGCTTTCGGCACGCCCTCGGGCGCCGGCGCCACGACGAACCAGCGCACCTGCACATTGCCGGGCCGCGGCCCGAGCACCGGACGCGTCGTCCCCAGATCGTCGTGCACTTTCGGATCGAGCGGCCCCGACGCCGCATCCTCCCAAATCTCGAACAACCCGCCGAGCCCCGGATCGCCGATCGTCGACGACGGCCCGCCGTCGAGAATAATGACGGACTTGCCGTCCATATCGTCGCCGGTAATCACCCGGCGCATAGCCTCTTGAAATGCGAACATCGACTTTGCCCTATGCGTTTTGTTGCTTGAGATAATTCGTCGTCAGCGTGCGCGCCCAATAGCGCGGCACACCATGCTCGCCCTGCAGATGCGCAACGACATCGTTCGACTTCTTCGTCGCGGCGCCGAATTTGTCCAACACCTTCTTCCAATGCGCCAGCGGCTTGCCGGTCTTCTCGACGACCTGCGCATCGTCGACGTTCCAATAGTCGGATTTCATCTTGCGCTCCCTATCGGGACATCACCCTGCCGGAGGCCTCGCCGGATCGCAACAATCAATCAGAACGCGTGCCGCTCGCCTATAGCCGCAAACGAGTAGCTGGTGCTGCGGTTGGCGCATCAATCAAAGCTGACGGATGCTCCGCGGCCAGATGCTCTAGCGAAATCAGGTGAGACGTCCGCAGATGGCTATTGGCGTGAGAGCCGCAAATTGACAGCCGCCAGAGTGAGAAAATGTATTGCGGATCCTTCTAACGCAAAGGGTTTGATGTAGTATTCGGATGGATGAGATCGAGGGCTGCTATGTCTCAATACCAGCCGGTTTTTTCGTGGGTGTTGGCATTGCTGCTGTTTACGGCAGCGTCAGGCGCGGCGCCTGGCGGCGAGCCACCGCCGCCCGCGGGCTGGGTCGTTTATCCAACACCCAAATCCGACGCCTGCGAATGGAAACGCGCGTACTATTCAAAACGCGAGTGGCTCGTAAGGTCGGACGGCGAGCGACTGGTCATCGAGCCGATCGTCGATGGCGTGCGGTCCAAGACCCGGAAAACGCCGGTTCCCGGGCTCGTAGGTTTCAATTTTGGCGAATACGGCGGACGACTGTGGTGGACCGATTCCAAAGGACACAATGCGTATCACATTGCCGACCCCGGCAAGAATTGCGACGGCCGGCCGACGCCGCCGGGTACGCGATTCTATGAAAACACCATCACCAACATTGTCAGCCTTCAGCGGACGGGGGAGCGCGCGCTAGCTATCTCCGGACACAATCACCTTGGCTGGTCTCTTGGTGAGATTAGTCGGGAAGAGCGACGCGACGGCAAATGGCAGACGTGCCGCCTCAGAGATCTGGGCAGCGTGCCTTACGCGGTCATTGCCGACGGTCCGCAGTGGCTGGTGCTCGCCGAAA
>JAIOQG010000231.1 GCA_021413465.1 Alphaproteobacteria bacterium
ACGCCGTGTACGACGCCTGACCCGTCTTCGCCAAAATCTTCGTGATCGCAGCCGTCAGCGACGTCTTCCCATGGTCGACGTGGCCGATCGTTCCGATGTTGCAGTGCGGCTTGTTCCGCTCAAACTTTGCTTTGCCCATGGGTCAGTGTCCTTAACTTCGTGTCCTTGTTTGCGCCGTCTGGTTGATGGAGCGGGTGAAGGGAATCGAACCCTCGTCGTAAGCTTGGAAGGCTTCTGCTCTACCATTGAGCTACACCCGCCGATCTCCTTCCCCGTTCGGGGTTTATGCTGCCTCGTTTCCACTTCGTCCGGCGGATTGCCGACCCGACACTTCGCGTCTGCTTGTCCCACCAAGCATTGCGTTTTCACGCTTTGCTCGGCCACCTCGCCTCGCCTCTTGGCGAAGGATGGTGGGGGAGGTAGGACTCGAACCTACGAAGGCGTAAGCCAGCGGATTTACAATCCGCCCCCTTTGCCACTCGGGACACTCCCCCAAAATGGACATGCGTCCGCTCGTGCCGTGTGCGCGCTTGCTCCAAACGGTTATGAATTTTGTCCTATCTTCTGGATTGGTGCAGACGCCAGCCCACAACCGCCTGGGCACGGGAACGGGGCTTATGGCTAAATCAAGCGTGATTTGTCAACTACTTAAACTAGATATTCCACGGCGGGATGGAGCGGCAGAATGACCAGACGGAATAAAGGCGCCGGTCGGGGCACCCAAGACCACAAGCGTGGTGAGGATTCTCACTGGCTTTGGGGCTCGCACGCGGTTCGTGCGGCGCTTGTAAACCCAAAACGGCGCAGTAGAAAGCTTTTAGCGGTGGGAGCGGACGCGGGTCTCCGCGCCTTGGCCGCCGGCGCGAAGGTTGCGATCGAGTCGGTCGACCCTGCGGGTTTGTCGCGCGTTCTGCCCCGGGAAGCCGTGCACCAGGGCTTGGCGCTCTTGGCGGATCCGCTTGAAGAGCTCGATGTTCAGGACGCGATCGAGGCCGCCCCCCACCCGCGCCGGCTGATTCTGCTCGACCAAGTGACCGATCCGCACAATTTGGGCGCTATTTTGCGCTCGGCGGCAGCCTTCGGGGTTTGCGGCGTGGTGGTCCAGGATCGAAACTCGCCGCCTGTGACGGGTGTGCTTGCCAAGGCTGCCAGTGGTGCCATCGAGCTCGTGCCTTTGATCCGCGTGGTCAATATTGCGCGGACGCTCGAAGAATTGGGGGAAATGGGCTTTCTGCGGCTGGCTTTCGCGGACGAAGCGTCGGAACCGATCGAGAAGCTCGATCTCAAGCGCGACGTTGTCTTGGTTCTGGGCGCGGAAGGCGACGGGCTGCGGCGGCTGACGCGGGAGAACTGCGATGTCGCCGTTCGGTTGCCGACCCGACCGCAAATGCCGAGTCTCAACGTTTCCAATGCGGCGGCGGTGGCGCTTTACGCCTGTGCCATCGCGAGCTGAGACCGGAGAGTCTTAGTAAAGGGCGGCGACCGTATCGACCGACGGTCCGCCAAAGTCTTCGATGAAGACCAGAACTTTGTAGCCCTGCGTCATCTTGACCGTACCGTTCTCGTCGCGAACGAGAGCGCCGGTCGTGCTCATGGTGCCGCTGTCGGGATTGACCTGAAAGCGTGGGACGCGACCGCGATAGTTCGCCTGAATCAGTTCGAACAATATGCGCGCGTTTTCAGGCGACAGGCGGATGCAGCCGTGCGAGGCGCGTTTGCCGAGATCTTTGGCACCGGCGTCATCGGTGCCATGAATCGCCAAGCCCGACGTGCGGCCCTCGATCCGCCAATCGAAAAACATAGCGTATGGCATCGGCGATTGCCATTGGTTCGACGTGTAGTCCGCGTGAAAACGGTCACGGTCGAGTTGGAAGACGCCTTGCGGCGTATTTGTCGCGAGGATTTTTCCCGAAGGCGCCAATGTCGGCTCCTCGCGGCCCGTCGATACCGGCCAATCGTAGAGCAGCGCAAAAGTCTGATGCTGGTCTTTCTGCTTGGCCAGCACGAACATGCGCTGAGCCCATACGCCTTTGTCGGTCGTTGCCTTGCTGACGTAGAGATACAAATCGAAATAGCCGATCAGTTCCTCCGAAACGCGCGCGCGCAGCCTGGCTTCGACCGGATTGAAATCCATCGCCGGCTGGGAAAGCGCAGTGCTGAGTTCGACTTGCGGAGGCTGCGGCGTTGGCTGGGTTTGTCCGGGCAGTTGAGCAGGCAATCTGATCATCGGCGCCGCAAAGTCCCTCGGCTCGATAACGATAAACGGAAGCTTGGCTTCGTCTACTTCGGGCGCCGGCGTCCGGTCGTGCGACGAGCGCGCGACCTTCGTCGACTTGATCAACTGTTCGAGCGCGACTTTTCCTTGATCGACCACGCCTTCGATGGCGGGTCGCAGCTTTTGCGCTTCGGCGTTTAATTGGGCGCGGTCCTTGTCCTGGAGCAGCAAATATGCGCCGCCCCCGACGCCAGCCAGAATAAGGGCTGCGCTCAAAGTTTTGAGCAAGGATGCCATCTAGTTCCTCAAGGTTCTCAGCTGGATAGTTTAGTTATCTCACCCGAATGCTCAATGCGTCGTTGCGGCAATGCCGCACAACTCTCGGGGGTTGCAGCCTTTGTGCAACGCTCCCGCTTCTTGCTGCGACGCACTAGCGTCAGAATTGTCAGTTTGTGTACGCGACGACAGGGCCGACCACTTCGTCGCGGCCGTCGTAGTTCTCGACGAACAACAAGGCGCGATAGCCGTCTTGGAGGATCATCGTTCCCGCTTCGTCACGCTGCACGCGTCCCCAACGATCCGTAGAGCCCTTTTCGTTCAACGCGAAAGCCGGAACACGCCCTTGGGTTGTGTTGCGGATCTTGTAGAACAACTCCTTGGCGTTTTTGGGCGAAAGGCGGATGCAACCCGCCGAGTCGCGGCGGCCGAGGTGACGGATTTTTTCGGCTCCAACGGCGGCATGGATGGCCAAACCGGATTGATTTCCGTTGTTCTGCAGATCGTAGAACATGGCGTAGTGCATCGGTGCTCCACCCCAGGATTTGGACCAATAGCGCGCATGGAAGCGATCGGGGTCTAGAGCAAAAATGCCTTCGGGCGTCGTGGTGCGCACTTTGCGCTCATTATGCAGTTCAATTTTCTCGCGGCCGGTCGAGACGCGCCAATCGGCGTAGGGCAGAAGTTTGCCGTCGATGTCGCGCTGGAACACGAACATGTGCTGCGCCAGGGGGCCGCGGTTCGATTTGCTGACGTACATAAAGAGATCGAAATAGCTTTCGATGTCATCGGGAATTGTCGCCAGCAATCGATTTCCGGCAACGCCGATATCTGGCGCCGCTTCGATTTCGCTTTGAACGAGAGCGGACAGCGCGCTCGTCGTTGTGCGCTCGGTCGCGAGTGACGCCGTCACCAGCTGTGCTGCCGGCGAGATCGCCGACGCGGGTGCCGGGATTGCGGGGACAGTTGACGCAGTCGCACGTGAAGCGGTCGATGCGAGGGCGAGTTCGAACGAACCCGGAGCCGGACTCAGCGCCGCGTGCGGTTCGCCTTGCGTTTTGGCGGGTGCCGACGTCGTTGGAGCCGGTGCGTCCGACGAAGACGCGCCTGGCGCGATCGATAGGGGCACGGACGTGGCAACAGGTTCGGAGACCGATTCTACCGGCGGTCTATAAGGCTCGTTGGCATTATATCCGGAACCGAAAGACTGACCTGGAGCAATCGGCGCTGCCGATGCTGCAGATTCTGCTTCGGAACGTGCAAGGAAAGGGTCTTGACTACCAACACTTCCTGCGGAGATCAGAACGCCAAAAAAAGCCAAAGCGGCAAGCGCCTTGTAACGCGGCATGAAAGCCCCCAACTCGACTTCCCCGCGCCGGTTCTGATCCCCATCAGCCCGACCCCTTCCATATTTCAAATGTGAAACAATTCTCGATGAGTTGCAATTACCCAAAAGGGTAAGAGCGACTAGATTCTCGCACGCATCAACAACTCATCGTAGAAGACACCGTCGATCATTAACTCACGTTCGAGTTGTCCACAGACCACGAAACCCCAGCGTTCGTACAACCGCCGTGCTGACTCGTTTTTCGCATTCACGGTCAGAGTTGCAAACAGCGCTCGATTCTTGAGGTACTCCATCGCTGATTGCATGAGTGAAGATGCGATGCCTCGGCGGCGAAATCGTTCCGAAACGTACACGGCGCCGATTTCGCCGTTGTGAGAGAGCTTCATGCGCGGATTCAGGGACACCACTGTCAATCCAACCAGCCCGCCATCGACTTCGGCACCCAACCAGCGCGCGCTACCGTTCAATCTCGACTCCCACCAGGCGAGTGGATGAGGCGCTTCCTCCTCCCACGAGCTGCCAAAATGCTGAGGTTCCAGCCGCAATCCTTCCAAGCGCAGATCGCGTGCCGCGATCGCGTCGACCGAAGCAAGCTGCCGAATGCGAACGGGTTCGCTCAAGCGCCGCTGTTCCCGAAGCGAGTCTCCCAGGCGGCGATCTGTTCGGGTGAAATCTTCGCGAACATGACATCGCCCTGCCCCGGCACATTGAATGTGTGACCGGGTTTGAGAACCACAAGTTCCTCGGCGATCTTGCCCTTCGGCCAGAGCAGCGTTTTGGGATTGAGGTTCAGCGAGCGCGCCATCGCACCGGCTGCGAACGGGATGACCGGCGACGACAAACACGCGAAGAGGCGGATCAGGTTGAACGCCGTGCGAATGCTGAGCGCGGCTGCGTTCCTGTCGGTTCTGATCGTGGTCCACGGCGCCGCGTCGGCCAGGTACTCGTTGCCCAACACCCAAATCGCGCGCAACTCGGCGGCGGCCTTGCGAAGTTGAATCTCTTCGAGGAAGACCGAATAGATGCCGAAGCGGCGTTCGAGTTCGTCGGTGAGTTTCGTTTCCTTAGGGCCCGGCGTGCCACCGTCGGGAATGGCTTGTCCGAATTTGCTGTCGGTGAACTTCAATGTGCGGTTGACGAAATTGCCGAGAACGTCAGCCAGATCCTTGTTCACTGTGTCGGCAAAATGCTGCCACGTGAACGACGAGTCCGCGCTTTCGGGGGCGTTTGCGGTCAGGTACCAGCGCCAATAATCGGGCGGCAAGATTTCGAGCGCCGTATCCATAAAGATGCCGCGCTTTTGGCTCGTCGAGAATTTGCCGCCGTAATAGTTGAGCCAGTTGAAGCCTTTGATCTGATCGACAAGCTTCCATTTTTCGTTGGCGCCCAGAATCGTGACCGGGAAACCGACCGTATGGAACGGCACGTTGTCTTTGCCCATGAACTCGACGTAGCGCACGTTCTCGCGCGCACTGTCGCCCTGCCACCATGATTTCCAATCGCGCGAATTCGACTCCGGCGCCGCATCGGCCCATTCTTTTGTGGCGCCGATGTATTCGATGGGCGCGTCGAACCAGACGTAGAAGACTTTACCTTTCAAACTTTCCGCGTCGGGCTGTTTGCCTTGCGGATTGGGGCCCCACGTTTCGGCATTCACCGGCACGCCCCAGGCGAGATCGCGCGTGATGCCGCGATCTTGCAGGCCTTCATCGAGCCATTTCAGCGCGATCGAGGACACGAGATTGGGCCATTCGGTGCGCGTGCCGATCCATTTGCGCAATTCGTCGGAGAATGCGGCCTGTTTCAGGAACAGATGCTTGCTGTCGCGGAGCTCGATTTGGCTCGACCCCGATAGCGCCGAGCGCGGGCTTTTGAGATCGGCCGGGTCGAGGACGCGGGTGCAGTTCTCGCATTGGTCGCCGCGCGCGCGGTCGTAGTTGCAATGGGGGCAGGTTCCGATGACATAGCGATCGGGGAGAAAGCGCTTGTCGTCCAGGGAATAGACCTGACGCGTGGTGCGTTCTTCGATGTGGCCCCGTTCCCAGAGAACCTTTGCGAAGTGCTGGGTCAGTTCGCGATTTTGGATGCTGGAGGAGCGGCCGAAATGATCGAACGACAGGCCGAAACCTTCGCAAAGCTGTTTCTGAACGGCCCACCATTTGGCGCAGTATTCGGCGACGGGCAGCCCTTCCTCAAGCGCTGCGAGTTCCGCGGGCGTGCCGTGTTCGTCGGTGGCGCAGATGAACAGCGTCTCGCGCTCGCGCGCGCGCTGATAGCGCGCATAGACGTCGGCCGGCAACATCGAGCCGGCGAGATTGCCCAGATGCTTGATGCCGTTAATGTAGGGCAATGCGCTTGTGACTAGGATTCGCTTCTTGGTCATGGTTCGCCGTCATTTTGCGCACCGGATAGATGAATCCGGCGCAAGGGAGGGCGACCATATAGAAAGGCGAATTAGCGACGCAATGGGCGCACTAGGTTCTTATTAGTCCCGCGACGGGCGCCACACTTGCTGAATCGGCGAACACGCTGTCGACCTGTCCGCGCGCCATCCGCATGTGGTCGGCCAATATCCCTTTGAAGACGGCGCGCAGATCCGTCGTCGGCATCAGGTCCCTGCCCTCGTAGAGCGCCGCTTGCCTCAAGCCGGGCCAAGCCCCCTGGACGCGACCACCGTTTACGGCGCCGCCTGCGACGAAAGCGACGCTCGCCATGCCGTGATCGGTGCCGTTCGAGCCGTTGGCTGCGACTGTGCGGCCGAACTCGGTGAAGCAGAGGATCGTCGTGCGGTCCCAGATTGGTTTGAGCACTTCGCCGAGGACTTTCACGCCCTTGTCCAAGCCGTCGAGCACGTATGCGAGCTGGCCTTGGGTCGTGCCTTGGTTTTGGTGGGTGTCCCAGCCGCCGACTTCCATAATCGTGATGCGCGGGCCGTCGGGCGCGGCGATGATGTTGGCCGCAAGCTTTGCCAGGGGCTCGAAGCGATAGCCACGGCCGCCACGCATAGCTTGCGCGTTCGATTGCATGTCGCCGCCGGTGGCGTTTGCAACGGCGCCGACTTCCATGGCGCGGTCGAGGGCCGAACGCAGCTCGGGATCGCGCGCGTACATCGCCTTCAATCGCGCGATGAAGTCGTCGTCGACGGCCGGCAGTTGCGGCGGCATCCAGGAGGAAACTTCGCGTTTGCCCTGCAAGATAACCGGCACGGCTTGCGCAATGGCGAGGGCGAGCTTTGGATCGCCGACGCCGAACGGTCCGAGGGCGCGGTTCAGCCAGCCGTCGCCGGTGGGGCTGGGGCGACTGCCGCCGGTTTCAATGACGTTTTGGCCGTCGAAGTGGGAGCGTTCGCGATAGGGCGAGCAGACCGCATGCACGATGGCGAGTTGCTTTTGATCCCAAAGTGCTTTGAACGTGGGCAGCTTGGCGTTCAGGCCGAACTGGCCGTCGAGGTCGAGGATCGCCTCGCGCGGCAAGGCGACGGCGCCGCGGGCGCGGGCATAGTCGGGATCGCCGAACGCCGGCACCGCCGCGAGGCCGTCGAGAGCGCCGCGCAGAATGATCACAATCAGGCGGCGGTCGCCTGATGTCGCCGCATACGAGAAGCGCGGCGCAACGGTGCCGAAGGCGGCCGCGCCTGCGATCGATTGGATAAGGGTTCGCCGGTCGAGGGTCATCGTCTTTGGAACTCCGGTGAAGCCAGCAGCAGAGCGAGGCCCTGTGTCGGATCGGCTGCGAGTTTGAGCGCGTAGCGCGTTTGCTGCGACAGCAAGGGGCCGAGCGCACCTTCGGCAAGAACGACGGGATCGGGTTTGCTCGGGATGCGCTCGGCGAGGGCGTGGGCCCATTGCGCGCGTTCCATGATCGCCGCCGGCCCCGCCCAGCCGGAGGCCACGTCCGGCCAGCCCTTCGGCGATTGCGCGGTGAACGGTATTTGTCCC
>JAIOQG010000025.1 GCA_021413465.1 Alphaproteobacteria bacterium
GTAAGACGCGACGACACAGGGTTGAGGGCGGTGTCCTTTGGGTGCCGCCCGTTTTTTTTGCGCATGTTCCGTCACGTCGAGGCGATCCGATGATTACTGGCCGCAAGTTACCAGATGCTCTCGCTCTGGGTGAGGCAACGTTGCAGCGCGGGCCTGTGGAGCATCCGGAGGTGCCCGTTCCGCCGCGCGATGGTGTTGTCGCGAAAGAGCCGTTGGACGGGCCGTCCGCAGACAAGCGTTCGAAGAGGCCCGAGGTATTGGCGCCGCGAGAGTTGGTGGACGATGTTTGGACCATGATGCGCGATCAGCATGTGAGCGTGCCGTTCGTCGATGCTTGGGCCGGCTATACGAAGCGCGGAATTGGCAAAGCCTGGCGGTTCGAAGACGGCGAATTCAAAAAAACGCCGGAAGGTACAATGGCCCGCCTTGGCCGCGGCATTGGATTTAAGGAAGCGGTACCGGCGCAAACCGAATTTATCCAAGCGCCGGGAGCGGGCGAAACGCCTGAAGTGGCTGCGGCGCGAAAGGCCTGGGATGAAGCGAAACGCCTGGGCGATCCGGATGCGATGACGCGCACGGCCAATGCGTTGATCGGTGAGGTGACGAAGGCACGCGCGCAGGGCGGCGGCGGACAGTCGAATGTGGGGATTGGTCGGGCGGGGAGCGGTCGCGATGCGGCCAGCGAGATTCTGGCGCCGCAGAGCGCTGATGCGACGGGCGGCAAGGAGAAGCAGGCGGGGGCCGTGGGTGGCGGCGGCATGGCCGGGAACGGTGCAGGAGCCTATCTGCGCGACGGCGTCGATGTCGCGAAGGGCGATCTCTTTCCCGAGCAAGGGAAGCAGAGAGTTGCGCAGCCCGGCATGAGTGGGCCGGGCCGTGCACTGCCGGAAGGTGCGCCGGGTGACGAGAAAACGTACGCAGTTTCAATTCCGCTTGAAGCGGCGAGACGAGCCGCAAGAGACATTAGCAATGCGCCGTCCGGGCGTGGCTTGGCCATGTTGGCGGCAGTTCAAAATGTGTTCGGTGAGGTTGGAGTGCAGGAAATTGCCAAGCAGCTGCCGCCTGCGACATTGCAGTCGCTTAGTAATCTCAATCAAGTCGATGGAACGAGGAGCGTCGGTGCAGGATTCCAACTTGTCGGACGGGATACTCCCGATGACGACGGGCATCGCTCTCCTACGCAAGGCAGGTTGTCGGTGAATTCGGACGGCCGCGGCGAGGCCGTCGAATACGGCTTTGTTGACGATGTCAATGACTGGATTTCTAGCTGGTGGTCCGATCGTCCCAACCGGCAGAGCGGGTGGAGCGAACCGGAAATTCAGCAGGCGACTCGTCGATTTCTGACGAGTGATGAAATCCTCCGCCAGCCGAGAATGAGTGATGCGGTTGCGCACTATCGCGAGCAAGCTCTGGAAATGGGCGTCGATGAGGCTTCTGTTAATGAGCCTCTGTACTATTTAGCGGATGCCGTCAGCAAACTGGCGCAGGCGATGATGCGGGAAAGCCGCATGCGCCCAGAGGAAGCGCGACAACGTGCGATAGACTTGATTTTGCTGACGTCGCCCTCGCTGCGCAAAAACGGATGGTGGCGAGACGACGATACGCTTCAAGAAATTCAGAGCGCTTCTGTCGACTTGGGCGACGACGGACTGCTTCCCAATGACATGGGCGGCGTGCGACCCGTGTCTCCTCCGGACAATCGTCCAACTTTGCGTCCATACGACCCTCTTGAGCGGGAGCGGCGTCTGGAAAGACTGGTCGACATTTTTTCAGTGATTTTCCAAGACAGAAAGGTCGGACGATTTTGGGCCAATAAAATCGACAATCTGGTCGCCTATGTTGATCCTTACACACCGGCGAAGGAGCTCTGGCAGCGGCATGTCGAGCGCAACATGCCGTGGGATTGGTGGGAAGACCCCTTTCTTATTTTGGATGTCGGCGGCGGCAAGCTTGGAAGCAAAGCTGGCAGCAAGGTGCTGCGAAGGATCTTCGCCGCGCCGAAAATGGGGTTTCACGCCGGAGAGCTTAAACGCAGTCCGCGCAAGGTTTGTGGGGCAAGTTCGTGCCGCAGGCTATGAAGATGCTCGGATTGGAATTATCGGCAGCGCAACGCGCGGCAAGTCACACAAGGCGAAGGGGGAGAAGCCATTCGATAAAGACAGTGATTTTGATCTCACAATCTTGAGTCCTTCCATGTTGGAGATGATCCGAAAGCGCCGAGATCTCGCCGACATCGGCATGAGGAGTGACAATGGTGCGTCGCTCAAGATCGTAGATGAAAAGTATCTTAGGTTGCTCGGGCTCGAGGGGCTGATCGATGAAATAAGGAGACTAAAGAGTTTTTTGACTTTCAATTGGATTGGGATGGAATGTAAGATGCGTGTATGACGGTCGGGAGTGATTTCTACGGTGTTCCCTGTGAGAGAGGGGTTGGCTTGTCACGGGTTGCGGAATCCGTGGAGAAGCTTCTGAACATCCGTTTCGAGTTTGGCAGCGACCCCGACGTTGGTGGTGGGTACTGCGAGTGGTACATTGAGCACGGTCGTCGCCCAAACATAATAATCTTTGGAAAATTCACTGGATCTTTTTACGACCGAAAATTCCTTGAGTACGCACCGCTTATCAAGGTCCATGCCCGAACGCGTGCCGAATCGGATGAGTATTGTGAAAAAATACTTGGTATTCCTGAGATTGAGTTGGTTCGACGTTTTGATCAGCGGCGGCGCGGGTTTGGTTCGGATAATTGCCAATCGCATGTAGCTTTTAGAGTTTATGCCTTGGATCGCGAAACAGGATATCGGGAGCAAACGTTCACGGCACATGATGTTAGTTATGCTGCATTGATGAATGCGATCAGGCTTGGACCGGATGAGGAATTGATACGTTGTTTGGAGTTGACGCGACAAATGGCTGAGCGGCTTGGCGTATTTTTTCAGGATATCGAATTTTCTGATAGGTTCGACTATCAGTTGGACCTCGATTCAATAAAAGTGCAAAGCTGAACGCTCATTGTGGGTGTGATCTGAGCCCGGAAATCCGGATCGCTTTTAGGTAGGGTTTTCCGCATGCGGAGTTCCTCACAAGACTGGGAAGGAATGTGAGGTGGCCGCATGAGTCTGCGCGACAGACGCTTCTATGGTTTTCTGCACGGTCGCGGAAAGAGCCTCAGGCGAATAGCGACCTCGTTGGAAAAGCGACTTGGTGTAACCCTGGAGAGGCGAAATAATTCCCACATTGGCGAGTATTTTACTTGGGGCGGGGATACCGAAGGCGAGGCGTCGCTGCGCGTTTGCAATAACATCGACGTCGATTCAGGTGACGCCTATTTCTGGATGTTTGCGGATTACGATCCGATCATAGAGGTCTGTTGTCGGAGTGAGCGCGAGCACGACGAATATTCTCGACGCGTCTTGACGGTCCCGGGCGTTGAGTACGCTTGGCAATATGGCGATCGCAGGCGAATGTTTGGATCAGATTCGAATGAGGATAGAGTTTCGTTCGTTCTGGAAATCGAAGACCGTGCCGTAGGATTTGAGGATAGCATTCTCGTTCGCAGGGTGAAATACTCAGAACTCATGCGCACGCTCAAGCTTGGGATGGGTCGGGAGCTCATAGGCGCCGTTGAGATTACAGCAAAGCAAGTGGACGGTTTGAAGGCTGGAATACGCCGTAAGAAATTCAGGGACCGAGCGTTGAGGTACACGGTGAATTTGAACTCGATCAAGTTCGATAAAATCACTGCGCCGTAAAAAGTTGCCACTGACGCAGCTATCTACGCTTCAGTCATATGAGCTGCGGTGACGGTATTGTGTTTCAGTTTGCCGATAATGGTGATGCGTGCGCGGACCATCAACAGAGACGGGCCAACGACTTGGCTAAAAATTTGCAACTGTCCTTGATTTGCTACGGCTTGGCTTGCTTCGTTGCGGGTGCGCTTCTGCAACTGACAAATTTCATAATGTTCAGCGGGGTTATGTTCGTGGGGCCGGGCTCGTACCCGATAAACAAGGATGGCTTGATTATCGGGGCAATGGCCTATGTCGTGATCTGTCTTTTCGGAGTTCCTTTCTCGTGGTTTATTTTGGTGGCTCAGAGTTTTCTTTGGGCGCCCATTTTGGTGCTTAGCGCGTCGCGTGGAATTGCCGTTCGAATTTGTGTTGTACTTGCAGCTCCGATTGCCGCTGTTGCGCTCTATCAGATTGGCGCCATCGACACATTTCAGCATCTCACGCGTTTGACCGCTCTCGGCCCTCCCTTCGCGCCGATGGTTTTGGAGGCTGTTGCTCTCACTGCGATCACAATCGCGTATTTCGCGTTCGAGGAGTTGTTTCTCCGTTTGTACGGTTCGCGCAAAGAGTGATTTGGCGAGAAATGCGTTCTTGAGCGCGAACTTAAGGCGTCGCTCATCCAGAACAAGTCGGCTTGAATGCTGTGCCGCCTTTAGAAGCCAATTCGACACAGGGCATAGCTCGATGTTAACTTGGCTGTAGTCTCCCGATCTGCTGAAGTGGCGCGATGCGGTTCCTGTTGTGTTTTTCTGGCTGCTTGGCGTACTTGATCGGTGCGTTCGCGGTGGCTCGCGCGGAGCCTGCGGCTCCCTTTGTTTTTGTGCGGCTGCCGAGTGCAGCGCCAATGCGGTTCGAACCGTTCGAGTTGGACCCCATAACTCTGTCTGTTTCATTGAGTCCGGACGGTGCGTACGTATCAACGGGTCAAGCACCAGCCTCGGTCAGTTTTTGGTCGACGGTTAGCGGCGTGAAAACTGCAGAGTTGAAGTTGGCAACTGATGAGTTTTCTCTTGGACATGTCGTCCTCTTAGGCAATCCGTGCGTTGCGGTTACCGGTCTGCAAGTGTTTTCCAAGGAGTACCAGCCTGAAGGTAATCTTCCTTCTCCCGCTCGTCCGGTAGGAATATGGTCCTGCGAGACTGGACAGCATTTGGCGGACGTTGCGCCGGCGGGTGCGGCAAAGGGAGAACTGTTTGGACTTACTGCGTTGCCAGGATGTGGTTTGGTCGTGGCCCAATACGCATTCGGGTTCGCGGTGATCAATATTAAAACCAGGATGCTCGTGCCTGGATTGAGTGGGCTGTTTGCCGGGTTGCAAACTGAGCTCCCAAAGTCGTTGCAGCGAGTAGGGAAGAGAGCTTGGGCGACGACCCGATATCTGATGCTCGTGCCGTCGCCGGTCGATGATAGTTGTTTGGTCTATGGTGTTGCCCAGGAATACAAAGAGCGTGCGAAGGCCGTTGTTCCTGCAAAAATTTATGAGTTCGATCTGAAGCTCGGGAGCCGGCGATTGGTGCGTTCCCTGTCATATGATGTTTCTTTCGAGGGCGCGTCAATCGGATCCGAGGTTCGTGCTGCCATTTCACCCTCTCGACGGCGCGTAGCGCTGTCAGTTATACGCTCAAACGGCTTGCCGTCTTTCGCCTCCGGGCCGCGCGGTGTGGCGGAACTTGTCTTTTCCGATTTCGGCATGGGAGCGAAGGAGACGCGTTTCGACGTGCGGCGGTTCCACGGGGATATCTGGGGCATGAGTTTTTTAGACGAAGACACTTTGTTTCTGGCCACGCGTTTCGCGATTTACAACACCGATGCGCAGCTGTTCGAGAGACGATCGGGGCGCGTGCACACCTTGTGCTCGACTGTGTTTGGCGAACCCAACGTTAAGCGGGGGAACGTGCGTGCTCTTGCCGTCAATGCTCGCCGGCGGCTCATTGCCATAGCGATGCAGTCGGAGGTGCGCGTTTATAGGTACTTCCCTAATACCGGTGCGCGGTGGCGCGGCGTGCGAGACTGCGTGAACGACTGAGGTACGCGCGACGCGTTGGGTTTTTGAGTTTTGACACTTTTTAACTGAGCTACGGTTGAGAATCGCGCAGGCGCGACTGTGCAATCGCGTTCACTTAGTTGCGTTTTCTCCGCTGCGCGTTGCGCGCGTCCGGGCTCTCTAAAGACCACTCTTTATTTCATCCCCTCTCTCACAAAGGGTCGACGCATCATGCCGACAATGGGCGAATATTTTGAGGTTGCGATTTGCAACATGGCTTTGGCCGAGATCGGGCGCGGGGCGCAGATTACGGCTTTGGACGAGGCGTCGCAGGCGGCACGTGCGTGCAAGTTGCGCTACCCGTATGCGCGCGATGCGGTGTTGCGGGCGTATGATTGGAACTTCGCGGGGCGGCGCGCCGAGATTGCGAAGAACGCGGTGGCGCCGGCGTTCGAATATGCCAACGCGTACGATCTGCCGGCCGATTGTTTGCTTGTGCGCACCGTCTTTGGCGGCGACGCAGAGAAGTGGGTGGTCGAAGGCCGGCAGATTTTGACCGATATGGGCGATCCGATTTTTGTGAAGTACACGGCGCTCGTCACCGATGTGGCGCAGTTCGATCCATTGTTCGTCGAAGCGCTTTCGGCGCGCATCGGCTCGGACATTGCCGTGCAGCTGAGCGAGAGCGTTAGCCGGTCGCAAGGTTTGTGGCAGGTGTATCAGGCCAAGCTTGTCGATGCGCGGCGGCGCGACGCGCAGGAGGGTCAGCCGGATCAATTTCCCGGCGGTTCGTGGCTCGACGCACGGTTTGGCGGCGGCGCGAACGCCTATAGCGACTGGCGGGGTGAGTGATGGCCCGGGTCCAAACGCAGCAGACCTCGTTTATCGGCGGCGAGGTTTCGCCACGGCTATTCGGCCGCGTCGATTTCGCCAAGTATCAGTCCGGCGCGGAGGCGATCGAAAATTGCATCGTGCGCCCGGAAGGCGGGCTAATGCGCCGCCACGGCACCCGCTTTGCGGGCGAGACCAAAACGCACAGTAAACAATCGCGATTGATCCCGTTCGTGTTTTCGACCGTGCAGGCCTATATGCTCGAGTTCGGTGACGGCTACATCCGCGTGTGGAAGGACTATGCGCCGATCGCCGCGTCGACGAAGACGATCTCGAACATCACGCAAGGCAATCCCGCCGTCGTGACGGCAACGGCGCACGGATTCGCGAACAACGACCGTGTGGTGATTTCGGGCGTGGGCGGTATGGGGCAGGTCAACAACCGCGAGTTCACCGTAGCCAATCAATCGACAAACAGTTTCGAGCTGGCGGGCGTCAACGCCACGGCGTACGACGCCTATACGATGGGCGGCTCGGTGTCGAAGATCTATGAGATCGCGTCGCCCTATTTGGAGGCGGATCTGGGCGCGATATCTTTTTCGCAGTCAGCAGACACGTTGTATTTAACCCATCCGAGCCAGCCGCCGCGCACGTTGACGCGCACGGGGCATACGTCGTGGACGTTGGCGGCGATGGGTCTACAGCGTGGTCCGTTCACGGCTCTGAACGGCGACGATGCGGCGCGTGTGATGTGTACGATTACGGGCGGCAGCTATCAACCAGGCGCTGCTGTTTCTATCAAAGCGACGTCGCCGATTTTCGCGTCTGGACATGTCGGCAGCTATTTCTACATGCGGGAGATTTACTTCGATCAGCTGGCGGTCAGTCCCTGGGCCAGCACGTTGGCGATCAATCCCGTCGTGGGCACGCAAATATCGAGCAGTGGAAACGTCTATTCGCTGGTGGATGCCGGCAGTGGCGGCAGCACCGGGAGCGTGATCCCATCGCATACGGAGGGCGACGCGTGGGACAACCCCACCGGCAGTGCCGGAACGATGTACAAGAAGTGGCGTTACCTGCACTCGCGGTGGGCAATCGTTAAGCTCAATACGTTTGTCGATGCCAAGAACATGTCGGGGACGATCTCGACCTATCTGTGCAATGGTTTGGCGCCGACGTCGAAGTTCGTGACGGGTGTCACGAATTTCGGCGGTCTGTGCCGCGTGACGTCGACGGCGCACGGCTACAACGAAGGCGACTATGTGTCCATCTCGGGTGTGGGCGGGGCGATACAGGCCAATGGCGATTGGAAAATCATCAATGTCGGGACGAATACGTTCGATCTTGAGAACTCCGCCGCCCCTTCCACGTTTACGTTTGCCGGAACGGCGAAACGCTATTCGACGTTTCTGTGGGCGCACAGTGCGTTCTCTGCGGCGCGCGGCTATCCGGCCGCGGTAGCGCTGCACGAGCAACGTTTGGCGTTTGCCAATACGGCGCAGCAGCCGTTTGGTTTGTGGGCGTCGACGTCGGGCGACTATCAGAATTTTCTGCCCGGCACACGGGACGACGAGACCATCTCCTACAATATCGCGGCGAACCAGGCGGATCCGATCCGGTGGATCACGTCGGGGTCGGACCTTGTTATCGGGACGCTGTCCCAGGAGTTCGCGGCCTATGGCGGCGGGCTGGGCGATCCGATTACGCCGTCGAACACGCGCATCGTGCCGCAGTCGGGCGAAGGGTCGAGCGGTGTGCAGCCGGCGAAGATCGGGGTGGAGACCGTGTTCGTCAATCGCGCCGGTCGTAAAGTGTTTTCGCTCGTCAATCAGGCCGATGTCGGTGCCTATGTGGCAATGGATCTGTCGGAAATTTGCGATCATTTAACGTTGAACACGACGATTACCCGCATTGCGTGGGCCAAGAATCCGGCGTCGATCTTGTGGGCCTTGCGCTCGGACGGAACGCTGTTGTCGCTGACATACCGGCGCGAACAGCAGGTGTTCGCGTGGGCGCGGCATCTCTCGGACGGGTTTATCGAAAGCATCGCCGTCATCCCGTCGCCAGACGGCACGACGGACGATTTGTGGGCGACGGTGCGGCGCACGATCAACGGGGCGACGAAGCGCTATGTCGAGTACTTGGCGCCGCCGTTCGAGCCCGCCAATGCGAGCGACAAGTCTTTGATGGGATATGTCGACAGCGCGCTGCGTTACACGGGACCCGCCGTGAGTGCGTTGTCGGGATTGTTTCATCTGGAAGGGCGGACGGTGAAAATTGTCACCGATGGCGCGCTGCACCCCGACCGGGTGGTCAGCGGCGGCAAGATTGCGCTTGAAACGCCGGCAACGAATGTTTGGGCGGGCTTGCCCTACACCAGCCGCGTTCGCACGCTGCGCCTCGATGTGCCGGCGATGGGCACGGCGCAGGGCAAGACGAAGCGCATTCCGCGCATCACGGTGCGCGTGCACAACGGCATCGGCGGGCAGGTCGGACCGGGCAATGAGAGCATGATGGAAGAGTTGGTGCAGCGCGACCAAGCGGACGCGATGAACGCCTCACCGCCGATGCGCTCGGGCGATTTCGACGCCTATCTCGCCAGCGACTTCGACGTGGACGGGCGCATTGCCATCGTGCAAGCGGAGCCCATGCCGCTCGACGTGATCTCGATCATGCCGCTGATGTCGGTGGTGGATGGGTGATTTGGGAGAGGCCCCCTGGATCCTTGGGTCTTATCTTGATCAGCGAAACTTTAAACAAGGAGCAAGACCATGGCGCTTCGAGCTTCGAAACGCGACTTTGGACGGGCGCTGTTCAGCGCGGCTGACTTTGCGCATGCGAGCTATCTCTACCGCCACCCGCGCACGCTGATCACAGGCGACGGTGAAGGGGAGTTCAACCCCTTGGCGCCGAAGGATCGCTTTCGCGTGAGGGACTTCGTCGTCTCGGATCCGAGAGTGGATTCTCAGGAGATGAAGAGGCTCAGGGATGCGTACTCCGACGTGCTGGCCAATGACGACCGGGAAGGGTTTGTCGAGACGGCGAGAGACCCTATCATCGAGAGTAGAGATGGCTACCAACGGCAAGCCCTTCCGCCTTTCAATCGCCAGCCCTTGGCGCGGGATTTCGGCCAGACGTTTGCGACGAAGGATGAGAGCGATCCGGAGCGCGAGGACGATCAAGACGACGGACCACATGGGCCGCAGAGGCAGCGTTGGACTACAATGGAAGCCAGGCAACCGGTGTTGGGTGAGGCGCGGCGGGAAGACATCAGAACGCTTGAGTTCGACCCCGCGCGAGATGAGGGCGCAGTGGTGCCGCTCGTTCAGCGAGACAAGCGGGGGCGGGTGAAGTTCGAGCCGGGCGATGATGGGCTCGGGCACTTCACGCGCCAGTATCCAAAGGGGCTCAAACACAATGATGGCTGGATTAGGGCCGATGACGGAACAAGGATTCCTGCGCGCAGAAATGACAGTTCCGAACGGCGTGTTGACACGAATTGTCACGGATACGTCTTCGCGAATGGGGATTCGCGAATGGGGAGGTGTGGATCGAACCCGGAGATGTCGATGCGTTGCTGCAGCACGATCGTTACGAGTCGGTGCCCCGACAGCGCGGTGTTCGACCCGGCGATATTATCGTCTACCGCGACGAGAATGACGTGCCGGTGCATTCGGCCAGGGTGGTCGGCGTTGACCCTCGCACCGGTGCGATCACTGTGATTGGAAAGCGAGGAGGGTATGACGTCGCTGCGCGCGTAACATCGATCGATGAGCAGTGGCCGGGGCCGGAATTTGGTCAGGATCCGGAATACAGAGGCCGCGAGTACAAGCGGGAGTTTTACCGAAAGCGGGGCTGAAGGGCGCACCTTGCTGCGATTGTCGCAAAAGGCCTTTGGGGATAATTTGCGCGTTCACTGCATGGGAAGCGTTCGATGGCGCATCGGATTTGGCTTGTTGTATTGTCGTTGTTGGGTGTGCCGGCAATTGCGGGCGTGCCAAACAGAACGTGCGAACGCTTCGTCACTGAGCGCGACATACTGATCGATGTGCGGGGCACAAACTTGGTGTTTGCGATCACGAACACCAGCGATCGTTGCACCTTAATATTTTCCGATTTGCTAGGTACAAAGGTCGGCGACGAACAAGTGCGGCCGGTCTTTACCGCGATCCGAATGGAAGCTCTGGATGGCACCTTGCTCAGTGGTACTGACGCCATGGGCGAATGGTACACGTCGTACTTGCCTTTTTACGCCCCTTTCGTCGATGACCAGAGTTATACCTTCAAGTTTGAGCGTTTGGCCGCGGGCGCGGTGCGCGTAAAGCGCTGGACGATTGGGCAAATGTTGGAGTTCCTGGAATGGCAAAGGCTGCGTGAAAAGCGTAGCGCACTGCCTTGGGGCACGACCGTTGTCATGCAGATAAAGGTGACGGTCCACATCGACGAGCGCGCGGCGGCGGGGATCGTCGATGAAACGCCGCTGAAGAAGGTTGATGCCGTGTCGGCGAAGTTCCTGGTCTTGCTTCCGACGTTGCCGGCGGAGGGCGATGTCGCGAGGTGAAGCAGGCGCCTTCTACGTCCGTTGGGCGGCCTAAATTGGGAGGCTGTTCGTGCCGGGGCCCCACTTCAGCGCTCGCGCAGTGCGTTTGAGTCACTTAACAAAAGTGAGGTTTTTATGTGCGCACCAATGATTATGGCGGGCGTTTCGGCGGCGATGACGATCGCGGGTGGGGTGCAGCAGCAAAGGGCTGCGAAGGCGGCGGCGAAGCAGGCGCTGCAGGAGGGTATCTATGCCCAGCAGGCGGCGGCGGCCGAGACGGAGCAGATCCGTTACAACAACAAGCGCGATATGGGTACGCTGCGTGCGGCGTTCGGCACGCGCAACGTGGCGTTCGACAGCGCCTCGATGGTGGATGTGCTGTCGGAAGCCGCCGGGAACATGGATCTCGCCGCGGTGATGAAGGAGCATGAGGGGATATTGGGCCGGTATCAGGGTAATGTGACGGCGAAGGGCCTGAAGGATCGGGGGAAGGATGCACTCACCAAGTCGATCCTGGGCGCCGGTTTGAGTTTCGCGACGAAGGGGGTGGACGCGAATTGGTGGAATTTGGGTGCAGGGAAGACTGGGACTACGTAGAGCGAGGTGGCCCAGGCTAACATTGCATATGCTGGGATATTCGGGTCGGGTTGGGCGGAAGACAGAGATAAAGCGAGTGCGTGTTTCGATTCTGTCGCGCGGGAAGAGCCGTTGCTCACAATAAGCGGTAGGCTGGCACGGCGAGATCCAACTTTGGCTCAATTGGCAGATGAGAGTTTACCTTCTGAAGTTGACGTGGAACGGCTGTCGGTCCGCGCTCAGCATGAGCGACCCTGCCAGGAAATGATGTTGGCGGCAGTCCGCAAACACTACCCATGGTTTGAATCCGCATATCAAATTCGATTTTTTCAAGTGGATCTGGTCTATTTGCAGTTATTGAAGCGGCGGGTTTCATCCGGGAATGCAAACCGCTTGTTGCAAGAATCTTATCTCGAGTTTTCAGCACGAGAGGACCAGTTTTTTCAGGCGCGCTCCGATGAGCAGCGGCGCGCGCTTGCTGAGAGTATGCGTGACCTCTCGAGGCAATTCCAATCCACTCCGCCACCAACCGGCACTGGGCGCATGACGTGTCGCTGGGTTGGGCCGACGTTGTATTGCGATCAGTACTGACGCCGGCGTGTTTGGCGATTGGGTTTTCCTGATGCGGCGGTTGGTTTGCGGGCTCCTCGTGTTTGGTTTGTGGAGTGGCGCCGCTTCGTTCGCTGCGGCCTCCAGCTGGGCTGAGGACGACGCCAAGGTCGTCGCGTGTTTTGCGGTCATGGATGCCAATCCGGCGCTTGCGGTCGTGAATGCCAAGTTTGCGCGGCGGGAGCCTTCGGCTGCGCAGTTGGGGGATGCGCGCTTTGCGAGCGCGAGCGAGGTTGAGGCTTTGCGGCTTCGGGTGAGCGCGACGCGGCCGTGCCGGGCGCTGCGGCTTGGGGCCGTGCGGGCGCATCATCCGTTGCTCGAGCCGGCGTATACGACCCTCTATTATCAGGCAGATCAGGTATTCGTTTATCTGATCGACGGCTGGATCAGTTACGGCGCGGCGAACCGGCTGGCGCAGGCGTCGCTTGGCGCGTTCAAAGGGCGCGAGCAGGCTTTCTTTGCGGCACGATCGGACGAGGCGCGGCGGGCCTTGTCGAACGGGTGGGACGAGGCGCTGCAGCGAGCGCACTCCGACCCGCCGCCGTCCGCGCCCTGGCCTGTGACATGCGCTTGGCGCGAGTTGAACATCGCCTGCCGGTAGGCGCGGGATTTCCAGCTGCAATTCGACGAGGTTTCCATGTGCTCATTCGAGGCGGTGCTCACGGGCGTGCAAGCGGGCGCGCAAGTTGCACAGGCCGCAAATCACAAGAAGCAGACGAACGCGGATGCGGCGGCAGCATTGCAGCAGGGTATCTATGAACGGCAATTGGGCGCCGCCGACGCGGAGCAGATCCGTTCCGAGAATGCACGCCAGATGGGTACGCTAAGGGCGGCGTTCGGCACGCGCAACGTCGGCTTCGACAGCGCCTCAATGGTCGACGTTCTGGCGGAAGCGGCGGGGAACATGGATTTCGCTGCGGTGATGAAGGAGCACGAAGGGATACTAGGCCTGCATCGCGGCAAGGCGCAGGCGAAGAAATTGGGAGACGGCGCCCGGTCCAAGATGGCGCTCTCCGTGCTCGGCACCGCGACCGACTACGCAACAGCCGGCATGCAGACGAATTTTTGGCGCGGGTGAGTTGCCGCCGGACTTGATCGGTGCGCGGTCAAGGTTTCCGTACTTGGCGCGGCTGAGTGCGATGCGCGCGGACATTTTTCAACATCAATGGCAAGGAGGACGCGATGCTGTCGCGCGATAAGAGCAATTATTTCGACGTGTTCGCGAGAAAGCGTTTCACGGGCCCGCTCGATTTGCGGGCGCCGGAGGATCAGTTTTCGACGGACGACGACATCGCCAAGGGGCTTGGCGCACGGTCGCCGAAGATCGACCAGCACATCGTGACGTATCTCGACGCATGGAAAAACGGCGACACGCAACGCCAAATCGAGGCGGCAAAGGATCTGGTCGACGAAACGACGGGCGTGCACAAACTTCAAGGCGTGCCGTTGTTCGCGCATCCACCGGTGCCCCATCATTTCGTGGAAGCGATCAAGACGGAGGTCGAAGGAATTCCGGCGCAGCGACGCGCGGCGGTTATCAAGGACATTGTCGATAGCTTTGAACCCAGCGTGAGGCCGGGAATAGCGGGACAGTTTGCGTCGCAGTTTTCGCGTCGTCTAAGCTGGTCGAATCCAAACAGCAGCGCCGGTTTCGATGATGATGCCTCTGTCGGCATGGCGATGCTTGGATCTCCATATCGGTTCGCTGTGACAGCCACGGGTCAATCCGGAGGTGTTCTCCCAATCGTCGATCAACGGTTCATTCCGTTGGGCGGTGAAGATGCCGATGAAGGCACTCGGCGGCAAGATAAACGCCCCCCAAACACAGGCCGGACTAACGAGCCGCCGAGAGAGGTGCATCCCCCGGCGCGCGACGACCGATGTGAATACGATCGCAGTATGATAGCGGGCATGCGCGGGGTTCGTGGCATTGATGCCGATAAGCGACGTAGACTGTTAGAGGATATCGATCGAGCAATCCGCGACAACGACAGCTTGAGGAGCGAGGAAATTGATAAGCTCCTCAAAGAGCTCAAGAAGAAGCAGCAGGATCTCGCCGTGCTCAATGCGACGCCACTCAATACGCCCGATTGCAGGGTGGTACGGAACAGGCGTGGCGGCTTTCAGAGGGAATGTAAGCCGGGATTGGGTCCTGTTCCCGATATGATAAACCACGACGAGAGGCTTCGGCTTCAGGAGGAAATTGCAAAGCTTGACAAGGAAATAGCGGATATGAGGAGGCGAAAAACCAGCTCCAAACTCGATAGTCTGAAGGCGCAGTTGAGAGCGGTATGTGCGAAGCTGGATAAAAATGCTGCTCAACTTGTTCCGGCGGAGGAAGCTTATCGGCAAAAATGTCAGGGGCGTTTAGATCCGTGGCCCGAGCATTGGGGTGTGTGCACCCCTACGGAGCTAATGTGAGCTTTTGAAGATCGCTCCAGGTGTTTTCCTCATTCAGCCGCACCAACACCCGATCGGCATCCGATAGTGCTGCTTCAATGCCAGCGAATTCCGTCTTGTCGGCGCCACCAAGTCTGCGCAATCGGAGGACCCAGAAATAGGCTTCCTTGTCGTTGCGCGGACGGACAAGGCCTGCGTGGAGGATGGAGATAATCAGGCGAATTGCCTTTTGATGTCCTGTCGACGCGGCACGCTCCAATCGGTCCAATGCGACTTCGCGCATGTACTCGATAAGGGGTTGGCTATTATTGGAATCGTGCATCCAACTCGGCGTGAAGCCCTTCTCAAGTAGCAGCCGTGCGTAGAGGTAGTTTGCTTGCATCGTCTTTTGTAAGGGCGGTGACAATAGGAGGCGGTCGGCAACGTTGTTCGCGGGCGCATCGCTCGCGTCTACCAATGCTCCAGCTAGGTGCTCCAGAAATTCGACGCAAATTTCGCGGCGCAGCCGGTGGAGTGCAATGATTGGGCCGTCTTGTTCCGGTAGCGCCCTTGATAGTTCCGCATTGTCGACTTGGTGCACGCCGTTGTACGGCGCCGCGCAAAGGAAAATGGCCGATGACACAAATTGGTGCCGCAGCGGACCGAGATTGTGACGGTTTAGGCTATAGATCGAATAGTCCGATTGGTCTGCGTGTCTGAGCGCGGAGAGGTAGCCAATGTCGGCGGCGTGCGGCCCGTGAAGCGGCGCATTCTGGCATTTGACGCTCCCTTCGATTTCGTTTAGCCGACGCACTCCGATCGCCCCCGATGCTGCTGCGGCTATCGCAATGTTTAAGGCGGCGTTGCAGTCGCCGTTGGCTAGGGCCGCCTTATACGGCGAGTGCCAATCGAGGGTTGGCGCGGGCCATGGCCAGATGACGGCAATGATCAGCGAAAGCGAGATAGCGGAGACGGTGAGAAGCCACAGCATAATGCTTTTGGCGCGCTGCATTGTGTGTGGCCTCTCCTACTCCGGCGTCAATTTTAGCCGAAATACGTGACGACTGAAATAGCTGCGTGGGGTAGGGGCGAGCATCGCTCGTCCTGAGAGCGTGGCTGAATTTGTGCTTCTTGCAGGCGCAATCCGACATTACAGAGGCATTCGATTCATGTCCGCAATGATCAAGATTCCGAAGTTGAGTGTGTCGGTGCCCACGTACCGGTTGCCCCAGATCGACATCAACGACGATCCCTATGCGCCGCTCGTGGATAAGGTCGACAAGCTCTACGATGCCGTGCGGGTGCGGGAGCTTCGGGACGCTCAGGACGCGGAGGTCAAGGCCTTCAAGGAGCAAGCCGAGAGGGATCGCAAGGCCTCCGAAGCGGTTCGCAAAGGCGCCGACGATCCGAGCGACGGCAGCGACACTGTGGGTGAGGTTGCGGGCATTATGGGCCCCGACGATAGCGCCGACAAAAATGTGCGGGT
>JAIOQG010000026.1 GCA_021413465.1 Alphaproteobacteria bacterium
GAGCGCCACCGGCAACAGCGCGAGCGCGAGGCCTGAGGCCACGAACCAATCGAAGACGCGCTTAATCGCAATGCGCAGCGCGTTCCAGTTCGAGGACGAGGCCATGATGATGTCGTAGGCGGATTCCTCACCCGTTAGCGCCTCGCCGAATTCGCTTTCGAGGAAGGCCTCCGGCGTTTGGATGAGCACGCCCGCGTCGCGCGCCTTGAGCAGCAGCGCCCAATCGGGCACGTGGGCGGAGTTGGCGCGGTCGAGCACGATCTGCTCCGGTATTTCTTTTGTGTTTCTGGCGCCGGGCGTGGCATCCGGGGCGGCGCCGTCCAAGCTGTCAAACATGCCCGGCAGATCTTCGCGCGAGAGCCTGGTGAATTTCGCTTGGCCCGAGGCCGCGAGGCGGTGGCTCGCCAGGCTTTCGAACATCGCCACATCCGCCATGACGGCGATGGTGCGGCTCTGCGCGCTCGCCTTGGCCAGGAAATAGTGCGCCGGCATCAGGATCACCGCGGCGACGAGGTCGGTTGCGATGAAGATGAGCACGATCGAGATGGGGATGCGCATGTTCGGCTGGAAGTAAAACAGCAGGATCACCGCGAAGAAGAACAGCGTCGCTGCGGTGACGTGCAGTTGCAGGTGCATGAGACGGCTTGCCGCCGTTTTGTGCTCGTACACGCGCATGAGGATTTTCGGCAGCATGGCGCCCGCGATCAACAGAGCCGCATCGCCCATCGCCGGCGCGTAAGGGGCGCGGAAGACGAAGGGCGTCAACGCCTCGCGCAGATAGACCGCGACTACAAAGGCCATGGCGGTGACGACGGTGGCGAGCAGATAGAGGTAGAGTTCCACCGTGGGGACGCGCTTGCCGGCAATACGCAGATGCTTCATCGAGTTCGCAGTTCAATTCGCCGTTGAACGGGAAAGTGGGCGTGGGGGTTGTACGGGGTCAACTGCCGCGGGCGTGCAAGCGCCGCTGATTCGCCGGAAGGGTTGTGGATAAGGCGCGGGTTGTGGATAAGGCGCGGGGCGTGGCAGACGGTTGTAACACTGGTATCGGCTGATTGGATTGAGAAGGGGTGCGTGACTTTTATGAGCGATATCGAGATTGCGCGCGCGGCGCGGAAGCTGCCCATCGGCGAGGTGGGCGCGAAGATCGGTATCCCGGGCGAGGCGCTGCGGGTTTACGGCTCGGACAAGGCCAAGGTGTCGTTCGAATTCATCGACAGCCTGCGGGACCGCGCGGACGGAAAGCTTATCCTGGTCACCGCGATTTCGCCGACAACCGCGGGCGAAGGCAAGACGACGACGACGGTCGGTCTCGTCGACGGGCTCAATCGCATCGGCAAACGCGCAATCGGTTGCATTCGCGAGCCGTCGCTGGGGCCTTGTTTCGGCATGAAGGGCGGTGCGGCCGGCGGCGGCTATGCGCAAGTGGTGCCGATGGAGGACATCAATCTTCATTTCACCGGCGACTTCCACGCGATCACGGCCGCCAACAATCTGCTTGCGGCGATGATCGACAATCACATT
>JAIOQG010000232.1 GCA_021413465.1 Alphaproteobacteria bacterium
CTCGGACGGAAAACATTCGACGGGAACGCTAAGTGCTGCGCCGGAGGTGCATGCGAAAGCGATCTGCTTCGAGGCGCAGATGCACGCGGGGCTCGCGCGGTTCGTCTATTGGCCGGAAGCCGGCGGCGGATTTTGTTTCGCCGTGGAAGCGAAAACCAAGAAAGGCTGGAGCCGCTTTACCGAACACCGTTATGCGGCCAGCGCGGTTAAGCGCCAGTGACACGTTCCTTCGTGCACCGAGCGAGAGACTTGGCGTCTGTCGCGCGATGACGTGCTTGCGCGCGGATTTGCAAAAATTGCCGTCGACAGACACACGAGCGGCACGGCACGCGCGCGGATGAAGGTCGAACGCTTGACGGCGACGGCGGAGTGAGGCGCGCCAAATAAAAAACGGGTGGCCGGCTTGCGCGCGACCACCCGCTTCAGTCAAAGCGAAACTTAAGCTGCGCTGAGATTGACGGCCTTGGAGCCGCGTGCGTCTGCTTCGGTGTCGAAGTGGACGCGCTGACCTTCGGTCAGGGCGCGCATTCCGGCTTGTTCAACGGCCGTTGCATGGACGAACACGTCCTTGCCGCCGCCATCCGGAGCGATAAAACCAAAACCTTTGGTCGCGTTGAAGAATTTCACAGTACCTGCATTCGAAGCCATTCTACATTCCTTGTAACAAAGCATTTTTGCGTCCAGGCGAAATGCCGGAACGCCGTGAGAAGCATGACAAACATCAGAGAAGGGATTCGAACCGGTTTTGCGAAGAAACGCGCGAACGCGATCCGTCATCAATCTTGGCCCGCACTTCACAAGCGTGCAGCCGTCACTGGGCGGTATATGGGCTTTCCCGGCGCAAATTGCAATGAACGTTGAAAATTTGCGGTTTACCAAAGGCTTGGCAGGCGTTTCTCAGTCTTCGATGGCTGCGCGCATGAGCTCGAATTCGACGTGCTGGCGCCAAATGGCGACCCAGATTCCCACATTGATGGGAACGGCCGCGACGGCGAATACCCAACCGAAATAGGGCCAACCGGACGGCGCGAGATTGAGCCCGAGCAGAACGGCGAGCAAAATCGCGATCCACACGGCCTGTTCGCGCTGATCCTGCACGATGGCGCCGATGTAGTGCTGCATCAGCGTTTCGGCGTCGGCCGCAACCGTGCCGGCCCGCAGCGTGGCGAGAGCGCCGTGATTGGCGAACGCCGATATCACCAGCATCGCGAGCGTGATGGGGAACCAGAAAATCCAGGCGTCGTTTGCGCCTTCGCGCGGCGTGAGAACCATGAAAGAGAGGAACTGGCAAAAGCCCGCGACCACGAACAGCACGATTTCAAGCGTGGTCGATTTGGCGCTGATCACCGGACGCTGCATGAAGCGCGCGAAGATCATCAAGGACGAGCTGGCGGAGATGGACCAGAGCGAGAGGCGCACGGCGCGGTCGTCGGTCGTGAAGATCAGTTCGATCAAGACGACGGCGGCGAACGCCATGACGGCGCCGTGCACGAGCACGTTGACCTGAACCAAGGCGGTCGGGTCGTACATTTCGAGGCGGCGGCGGAGCGTTTCCTTGTCGACGATTTTCGGCACGTGAGCTCTCCGGGGGCCGCGCCATAGAACCTTGCCGCCGCGGCGGCGTCCAGGGCACAGTGCGTTGCGTTCACAGATACCACCCGCCTTTGAGCGAGCGATGGCGCCATGGCAAATTTCGACGTTGCGATTGTTGGACTTGGCGCCGCCGGCGGGGCGGCGCTGCTGGCGGGCGCGCGGGCGGGCGCGAAGGTTATCGGCTTCGATCGCTTTGCGCCGCCGCATGTCTTTGGCTCGACGCACGGCGAGACGCGCATCGTGCGGGCGGCCATCGGCGAAGGGGCCGTTTATACGCCGTTCGCGCAGCGTTCGTTCGCGCTGTGGGATCGTTTAAGTGCGGAGACGGGCGAGACACTTGTCACGCGCTGCGGCTTGTTGGTGTTGGGCGGGGTGTTGCCGCATGCGACGCATGTGCCGCTCGGGTTTCTCGAAACGACGATTGCGGCGGCGCGATCGTATGGCATCGCGCACGAGATTCTGAGCGGCGCGCAGGTGCGGTCGCGCTTTCCGGCTTACGAACAATTCGCCGACGAGCGCGCCTATTTCGAACCCGGCGCCGGGTATGGCGATCCCGAGCGCGTGGTTGCGGCGCAGCTGAGCCGCGCGGCGGCGTTGGGGGCGCAGGTGCGGCTCAACGCGCCGGTGCTTTCGATCGTCCGCGACGGCGGCGGCGTGATGGTCCGTACCGAGAGGGAAACAGTGCGCGCGGCGCATGTGGTGCTTGCCGCCGGGGCGTGGACATCGGGGTTTTTGCCCGAGGCGTCGCAGCGCCGGTTGAGCGTGACGCGCCAGACGTTGCATTGGTTTGCGCCGCCGGCGACCGCCAGCGACTACGAACCTTCGCGGATGCCGGTGTTTATCTGGAACGATCTCTATGGCTTTCCGATCGCCGCGCCCGGCGGCGGTGTGAAGATCGCGACGGAGACGATGCATGCGGTGGTGAAGCCCGACGACGTGCAACGTGCGATCACGCGCGAGGATATCGACATCGTGTCGCCGCGGGTGCGGGCGGCCTTCCCTGCTTTGGGGGCGCACTTACGCGGCGCGACGTGTCTTTATACGTCGACGCCGGATTTCAATTTCTGGGTGGGGCCGCATCCGGAGATCGCGCATGTGACGGTGGTTTCGGCGTGCTCGGGGCATGGGTTTAAGCACGCGATCGCGCTGGGCGAAGCGGTGGTTCAGCAGGCGCTGGCGCTCCCGGGACTTGCGATTCCGGCCGAGTGGCGCGGCGGACCTTAAGACGCCGCGCGTTGTTGCGGCACGGCGCGGCGATCGGCTTCTGCGTCTTCGGCGTGTTTTTGAACGGCGGCTGTTTGTACCGCGTGGACGACCCGGCGCGAGGCCGCGAGCGCGCGCTCGACTTCGCGTTGGCGTTCGAGGCGCCAAACGCGCCGGCCGCCAGCGATGCTTAAGCCTATCCAGACGAGTTCCTGGAGGATGGTGCCGAGGTCGCCGATGTCGAAATTGTGCCAAGCGCCGATCATGACCAGCAGCGCGCCACAGCCGTTGACGACGAAGAATAGCGGGCGCTCGGTGCTGGCGTGACCCAGGCTGACGGCGGCGTACATCCCCACGCAACTGAGCGCGCCGAGGATACCGATGGCGGCAAACAGGATTTCCATGATGCGATCTCTATGGCCGGGTTCGGCGCGACCATCGCGCAGCGGCCGCGGCCGTACATGGGCAGGCGCCCCTAGAGTTCGATTTTGACTACCTAGTTTTCAGCCGACGCTTGCGGATTGTCGGCGGAAACGAGCCAGGGCTCGTTGCGCACGCGGAGCATGGCTTCCATGCGGCTGGCGGCGTTCAGTTTTTCGAGCAGAGCCGAGACATGGTGCTCGATCGTGCGGGGCGAGCGCGAGAGGCGGGCGGCGATGTCGCGGTTGCTGTCGCCCTGGGCAATCAGGCGCAGGATTTCGCATTCGCGCGCGGTGAGGCCCAAGGGATGACGGCGCGCCGTCGTGTAGGGCCCGCGGCGCAGCGGCGGCAGTTTCGCGTCGGCGCCGGCCGCTCTTGCAGCTTCGCGCGCGCGCTGGGCGGCGGGGCGGGCTTCGATGGCTTCCAAGGTCGACACGGCGCGGGCGAAAGCGGCGGCGGCAGCGGCGCCTTGCACTTGCATCAGGGCCATGCCCGCTTCGTACGGAACGCCGAGACGATCCCACGCATTTGCCGCAGCGACCGCATCGCCGCGCAGTTCGGCGGCGTAGGGCTCCGGCGTGTCGGCGGCCGGCGCGCCGTCGTTACGGCCGGCGCGGCGGCGCCAGACGGCAAGCTCGCCCCGGCCCCAGGGATTGAAATTCGCGGGGTCCATCTTGTCGAGAAACGATAGTTGTTCGTCACAGGCGGCGATGTCGTTCGACAGCCACGCCGCTTCGACGAGCGCCAGACGCATCGGCACGATGTGTTGCGGCTCTTCGGTGGCGAGGGCCTGTTGCAACGCGTCTTGCAAAAGCGCGCGCGCATCGCTTTCGCCGAGGCGCAGGCGCACCTTGGCCAGCACGGTCAGCGCGGGCAGACGCATGACCAAGGTCAAGCGCTCGAGACCCAAGACGCCGCGCGCGATGGTTTGCGCGTCGTGCAAGCGCCCCTGTTCCATGCGCAGCTGGGCCTGACGGCCGACCAGATAATGCGTCCAGGCGTCGAGATCGTGACGGGTGTCGAAGGCGATGCCTTCGGCGGTCATGCGTTCGGCGAGGGCGAAGTCTTTGAAGACGACGCCGTATTCGGCGAGGTTGGTGAAGACGCGCGCGGCGTGTTCGTGAAAACCGTTGGCGCGCGCCAGCGCCAGGCTTTCTTCCATGAGCGCCAAACCTTCGGGGCGGCCGGAGAACAAAAGCGCGGTGCCGACATTGTTGAGCGCGTGAGCGCGGGTTTCCGTCTCGCCGAATTGCGAGGCGAGCGCGATCGCGCGCGTGCCCCACTCGATCGCTTCGTCCATGCGGTCGTTGAGCATGTGCTGCTGCGAGCGCACGGAATAGGACATTGCGAGTTCCGGTCCCGGCGGCAGGGCTTCGAGCAGGTGTACGGCTTCGTCGGCGTAGCGGCCGGCCTGGGCCGCTTCGCCGCGGTACCAATGCAAGCGCGAGAGCCAGTGCAGATTGTGTCCCGCCTTTTCGATGCGGCCTTGCGCGCGCCACAGCTGCACGGCGCGCAAGCGGGCGTCGATCACCTTCTCGTCGATGCTCAAGGACAGGCCCGCTTCGTAGGCCCAGTCTTCGTGCAGTTGCGCCGCCAGTTCGGGCGAGGCGGCGGAGGCGAAGCGCAACGCGGTTGCAAGGTGGGCGGCGGCTTCCTGGTGCGCCCCCAAGCGCGCGGCCTGACGGGCGGCCAGCGGCGCGAATTCAAGCACGCGCGCCGCGTCTTCGGCGCCGGCTGAATGAAAGACGCGGCGCGACAGCGGATAGGTGTCGTGGGCGGCGGCGATGGCGGCCTCGAACTTCGCGTGAAATTTGCGCTGCGCGTTTTTTTGCACGCGCGCGAGCGTTGCCTGACGCGCCAGTTCGTGACGGAATTTTAGGGCGCCATGATCGTCCTGGGTCAAGACGCCGTGCTGCACGCAAGCGTCGGCGATTTCTTCGCTGTCGGGACCGAACACGGATTGCAGCAAAGCGCGTTCGACCGTGCCCGGCACGACGCTGATCGCTTCCAGGAGTTCGCATTCGCGCGGGGCCAAGCGCGCCATGCGGGCCCAGACCGCATCCTTGATCGAGGCGGGCAAGCCGCCTTTGGCGCCCGCGACGGCGCCCGCCAATAGTTCGGTGACGAAAAACGGATTGCCGCCGGTGATGCGATGCAGCCCTTCGGCCGGACGGCCGGCGGCGCGCGCGAGACTTGCCACCGCTTCGGCGCTGAGCGGTTCAAGGTTGAGGCGCGCCACGACGCTTGAGGGCAAATCGCCAAGCACATGCGCCAGCGGATGATGCTCGCCCACTTCGTCGGAGCGAAAACTCAAGACGACGAGTGCCGGCAAAACGCCGATGCGCCGCCCGAGATATTTGATGAAGTCGAGCGTGCCGTGGTCGGCCCAATGCACGTCTTCGAAGATCAAGATCTGAGTGCCGCGCGCCTCGCTCAAGGCCTTGAGGAGTGCCGGAAACATTTGCGCGGGGGCGGCGGTGCGCGCCAGCAGCTCCACGATATGGGGATCGAGTGCGGCGGACATGTCTTGCACGGGACCGAGCGGCCGGGGGGTGAACAACGCCTCGCAGCCACCCCGTAAGACACGAAATTCGGGACCCAAGCGCCTGGCAAATTCCTCAAGCAACGAGGTCTTGCCGATGCCCGCCTCGCCGCCCAACAACACGACGCGACCCTGTCCGCGGCGCGCGCTTTGGCTTAGGTCCAGCAGCGCCTTCAGCGGGCCGTCGCGTTCCGTCAGCATGCGGGCACGCTCCTCTTGCCGTGCCTGCGCGGCAGCTCAATGGGCAACCCACGCGTCGGCGAAAACTGAAACAACTTTGACGCACGCCGTGGGATCGATTTAGCCAACACACAGGTCGAATGTCGATGCCAATAAGTCGCGAAGCGGCGCTTGGGGCCGGCCAAATCTGGGTAGTGGCGCCTGAAATATAGGTAGCCGCCCCCATGTGCGCCCGGAACCGACGAGTCAAGGTCCGCTCGACTCTGGACCAACGGCGGGAAAAAACATGACGAAATTCGTATCAAAGCGCGCGCGTTCCATTTTTTTGTTGCCGCTGCTGATGGCCGGTGGTGCGTGCGCCGCGGAGAACGTGGGAACGAGCACGCAGCCGCTGACCATCAAGAACGTCCAGACCTGGACCGAAAACGGCAACATTGTCCCGGTGTGTTGGGAGTCGCCGGGGTTCGATCGCGAAAAGGCCATCGTGAAAGCCGCCGTTCGCGCCACATGGGAGCGCAACTCCGGCATCAGCTTTAGCGGCTGGGGCGATTGTCCGCGCAGCGGAACGGAAAAATTCGTTCGCGTTGCCACCTCCTCCCAGGACGACAATAACGGCGGCGCAAACGGCGCGACCTACGGCTTGGGCATGGCGGTTTTGAAGAGCGCGGCCGACGGCGAGGGGCGCCTGCTGCCGCCGCGCAGCATGATTATGACGTTCAACGCCGACGGCTCCGCCGACCAGGGGCGCGTGGAGTATATCGGCGTGCACGAGTTCGGACACGTCTTGGGATTCGTGCACGAGCAAGACACGCCTGGAAACGTCGAAGGCCCGGCGCATTGCGCCTCGCCAGGCAACGAACCCGATTCACGGTCGCTGACAACTTACGATCGCGACTCCGTCATGAACTATTGCAACAAGAACGGGAACATGTCGGGCGAACTGACCGCCACCGATATTGCCGGCGTGCAGGCCGTGTATGGCGTTCACACGGCCAAAGCGCTCGGTCGGGTGAAATTGCCGCCAGGTACGCCCGCCGCGGCGCCCCTTTCGATTTGCGACGCCGCGAAATCGGCGCGCGCACGTAATTCGCCGGCAGCACCCGGGCTTGAACGCCGGTGTCTTGCGTCCGGCGGTCACTGACCACCGCGGCGTCGATCAAGGATGGGCCTGCCGGGTTCCGACTGGGATCGGCGACCGGCGGGTGGATCTATAGCGGCAAGGGCTTCAATGCCGTTGACGACGTCGACACCGATAGACGGTTGCTTGAGTTGCGAAACTTGTACCGATTAGGACTCTTTCCATGTCCCGCTTGATCGTTTCTCTTCTTACCGCAATCGCTCTGGCGGCTTGCGGACCATCCACGCCATCGTCCGACGCGAAGCAAAGCGCGGATGCTTTGACCGGGGATGCGAAGGGTGCGGCGAATCTCAACCCGCTGTGCAAGCTCTTCACGCCGGGGGAATTGGAGGCCTATGTGGGCCAGCCGCTGGGAGCGCCGGAGACGGCTGCCATGGGCACGGGTTGCCAGTGGCTTGCGAGCGACGACCAAGGCGACGTCCTGCTTCAGATCGTACCGAAATCGTATCACCGCGATCCACACTTGGCCGACGGCTACAAGAAACTTCCCGATCTCGGCGTCGATGGCAACGTTGCGCCCGATATGGGCGGTTGGATCGCCGCGACCATTGTGGGGGAAGAATCGATCATCGCGTCGGTTGCCGGCAAGTCCGCGAGCGAGGCGCAGGCGGTGGCGCTGCTGCGCGAGACCATCAAGCGCCATAAAGGCTCGCCGCCATGACCGCGGCCGCACGCCGTATTCAGAATTTTAGAGCTGCGGCCGCACTGGCGTTATTCGCCGTTGCGTCAAATCTCGTTGCGATTACGGCCGCCGCCCCGGGCACCAGTCCGACGATAACGGCGACCGCCAAGCAAGACATCAAGCCGACCGCAGACACCGAGCCTTTTCCCATCGCGGTTCAGGCGTCGCCCGCGCTCGTCGTTATTTTGTCGAAGGGCGGGAACAAGAGCGTTCGTAAAGTCAAAATTTCGGGGACAACCATCCCGCTCGGTCAGCGGCCGGTGACGATCGTGATCAAGAGCGACGACTTGCCGCCGATGACGAAGACGCTGGTGCCGGGCGAAGACGGCACGTTTTCCTTCACGGAATTCGCGCCGCTGGAAGACGGCGATTACGACATCACCGCGACCGCACCCGACGGCCGGGGTGAGGCGACAACCAAGCTGATTGCGATCGAACTGGAGGATCTCGAGGACAAGGTGGACGCAACCTTGGCGGAGGCCGAGACGGCGGCCGAGGACGGCGTGGCGGAGGCCGACAAGAAGATCGCCGACCAGGCCGAGTCCCCGGCAAAGCAAGAGGCGAAGAAGAAAATCGCCGCGGCAAGGAACGCCCTGAAAGAGATCAGCGCCAAGCGCCCGGCGCTCAGGGATGCCATGCGCGGTCTTATCGGCGCGATCGCGGCCAACGGAGCGATGGCCGAGGTCGCGCGTCCGGGCATCGATCGTCTGTCGAACGGGCTTGCGAGCGCCGAAGCAGAGACCAAGCGCGTGAAAGATCTGACGTCGCGCATGTCTGGCGCCGATGTGGGATGCCACAAACTTGCCGTCGTCACCGAGGTGTTCAAGACCATCTCGGCGTTGCTGAACATCAAGCGTCAGATTCTCGACACGGCCATCGGTCTTGCCAAGGATGTGACGTCGGACGCCGCCGCCAACATCGCAAAGGCCAAAGGCGCCGGTCCGACCTTCGCGTTTGCAACGGGACAGGTGGTCAAGAACCTGCCGGAACTCAACAGCGCTTCAAAGCTTTCCGGCAACGCCTACGGCATCATGGCCGACGTGGGCGCCTACGTTACCGATCAGGTCTTCTCGGCCTATTGCGAGCAGTTCACGGGCCCGGTCAGCGCCGTCATGAGCGCGGATTTCTATTGGCCCACCAAAGAGGGGCCGACGCTGTGGTGGAGCTATTACTACAGCGTCACGGGGCGGTTGGTTTTGTATTATCCGAAGAGCGCCAAGGGCGAGAGCATCGCGCTGAAGGGACGCATCGAAGGTTACGCCCACGGCTTTCATACGTGGGAAAATTCGCTCAACGTTCAGTTCCCCAAACTTATGGCGGGTGCGATCCAACATAAGCGCGACTGGCCGCCTTTGGAGATCGGCGGCGGCGCGGCGCAGATCGCGAGCCAAGGTGCAAGTCCGCTATCGGCTTATGTCGAGGGCTCGGCCGGCGGCTTGGCAGCGCCCAACAGCTTCTTGATCAATGTCGACGGCGTGCTGGAGAAAGACTCTTTGTCGATCGTCGTCGGCAGCGCGGTGTCGGACTTCAAGGCCAAGCATCGCGTGGGCGTGTTGATTCTATCGCCGTTGACCGGCGGTCTGGGGCCGCAATTGACGTGGTACGAGCTGCCGTTCCTGGGCGCCCATCACCTCTTCACGCGCGGTACCAACGACCAAGCCGCGAAGCTGAAGCTGGTGACGGAAGGCAAAGTCATGACGGCCGAGGGCACGGTCACCAACAAGGTCGAAAAGCCGAAGGCAAAGGCCCAATACAAGATCACGCTGAAAGCGTGCAACCCGGGCTGCTGACATGCGCATCGGTTTGTCGATAGCTTTCCTTGCGTGCCAGATCGCCGTCGCGCAGGCGGCGGACGCGTCAGCGACAATTCCTCTCCAGTCGGGACTCGTTGTGGTTTCCGCCATCAGCGAAAGCGGCGTCGACTTCGAAGGCGTCAGGACGGTGAGCCGCGTCGACGCGCAGAACATCACGATCGATTTTCGCTGGACGGGGCAAAGCAAAGCCGCGCAACGCGCCGTCGAAGATCTTGCCGTGACGCGGATCGTGCGGCGCGAGGATTTGTTGACGGCCAAACGGGTGAACGCGTCGTTCGGCTCGGAAGACCCAACCCTTTTTCCCGGTGCGACCGCGATCCAAACGTCGGCCCAGGTGTTGCAGTCTCTCAAGAGCGGGCAGGACACGCCGTTCGTTTTCGGCGTCGTCTTCGGCGGGCACGACGGCATCTTCAGCGCGCTCTTGACGCCGCGCAAATATTATCGCGGCGTTCTTAAACCCGTGGGGCGCGACAGCGTTCCCTTCAACATTTTGCTGAACGGAAAGCGCACGACGGTTCGCGCCATTCACGCGCGCGGCACGTTGACGGTGGGCAGCGACGGCGGCGAGGCGGAGTTCTGGTGGCTCGATCAGGCCGACAATGCGCTGACGCTGCGCTGGAAGTTCAAAGGCGATGTGGTGCAGGTGGTGCGCATCGATACGCCGCCTTCAGCCGACCGACAAAGCGTTGCCGCCGTCGCGCCGGGTCTGGCCTCGCCCGCCTGCCGCGCCGAATTGCATGGCGTTTATTTCGACACCGGTAGCGCGGACCTGCTGCACGCGTCCGACCGCATGATTGCCGACATTGCCGAAGCGTTGAAGGCGGAACCTACGTGGCAGGTGACCATCGAGGGCCACACCGACAATGTGGGAAGCGACAGCGCCAACCTCACGCTCTCCAAGAACCGCGCGGAGGCCGTGCGCGCCGCTTTGCTGGCGCGTGGCGGTATCGGGGCCGAGCGATTGAAGGCCATGGGCTTCGGGGAAACGCGGCCGGTGGAAAGCAACGAGACGCTTGAAGGCCGGGCACGCAACCGGCGGGTCGAGCTTTCGCGCAAATGTTCATGACAACCGACAGGAGTTATTATCCGTGTACAGATCTTCCCTAAGCCTCATCGCGGCGTTGCTGCTGCCCTTGATTGCACTCAGTGCTTGCGGGGAGAAAAAGCCGGCGGAGGCGGACAAATCGTCCGCACCGGCGAGCCCTGCGGTCGCGGACGCGGACGCGAAAAATCCGTGCGCCTATTTGACGGCGGCCGAAGTGGAAGCCGTGCTGGGGCCGCTTGCGGGGCCGCCTTACCGCGCCAACCACGGCGTCGCCAACCCGAAGGGCGAGGCTTGCCGCTACGAGACGGCGGCGCTGCGCGCCATCGAAGTGAGCATCGATTGGAAGGACGGCGGGCAGACGTTCGGCGTCATGAATATGGTCCAAGGCGTCGTCGACAAGGGCGGCTTGAAGGGCGTGTTCAAGACGCAGGACGGCACGACGCTGACGGGGGAATGGGACGAGGCGCGGTTGAACTTATGCTGCGAATTCGCGGCCTTGCGCGGCGAGCAATTGGTCACCGTCAATATCGGCGCGTCGCGCGCTACGGTCGAACAGGCAGCGAAGCTTGCCGATGCCGCGGTGCGGCGGCTCGACAGTCCGCTCGCCACGGATACGACGGACGGCGACAAGGCCGCGCTCGCACGCGAGGCGTTGCGGCCCAAGGCCCGGCCGGCTTGCGCCTTGCTGACGCGCGCGGAGGCCGAGGCCATCATCGGCTCTCCGCTCAGCGCCGATCCCGTGGGCAATGAGGATGCATGCACCTATGCATGGGCCAAAGGCGGCCTCGAACAACAGATCAAGCTGAACGTGCAATGGCGCGGCGGTTTCAGCGAGATGCGCTTTGCGCAAGCGGCGATGGGACAAGCGTTGTCGTTCATGAAGTCGCAAGGCCTGGACGCAGCGCCGGAGAAAGGCAAAAGCGCGGCGCTCGACGAGGACGTCACGAACATCGTGGGCGTCATGGCCGTCAAGAAAGACGTTTTATTCAGCTCGGAAACCGGACCGTTTATGGCCGATCTGGCTCACGCTTTGATCGTCAAGGCGGCGAGCAAGTTGTAGGCGCGGTCATTGCGGGGCGACGGTGAGTGTGTAGTCGCCGCCGTCGGAGACGAAGTGGTCGGAGATGCGGATGTAGACCGGGCCTTTCGGGGTTTTGATCGTGTAGCTTAGATCGCCGCCGGCGGTGGCGTTGTAGGAGCTGCCGATCTCGGTCTTTGCGGCGTCGTAGACGACGACGCGCGGGTGCAGCGTTGCGGAGGCGTTGGCGATCGTCAGCACCAGCGTGCGGTCGCCGTTGGCCGTGCCTGGAACCGAGAAGTAGTCGGTGTCGTATCTGTCCATGAGGCCGGCCTTGACCGGCGTTGCTTCGGCGATGCGGCGCGCGGACAGAATGTCGTCGTTGGGTTCGTGGGCGTCGTAGGCTTTCTTCGGCACGATGCGCAGCGTGTAGACGCCCATGTTCGCCTTGTAGTGACTGGTGACGCGCACGCTGAACTTGGCTGCGGGCGGGGCCACAAAGTCGTAGCCGACATCGCCGCCGGCGGTGGTGTTGGAGGTCGAGCCAATCGAGGCTTTCGTGCCGTCGAACAGTTCGAGATGGGGGTCGAGCGTCGTCGACAGATTCTGCAACTCGATATGCATCCAATCGCGATAGGTGGCGGGCGTGGTGAACGTGTAGACGTCGCCGTCGGTTTTCGCCTGGATCGCCGCTTTCACTTGCTTGCCGAGGTCGATGAGGTTGGCGTTGAGGCCGTCGTTGTTGGGTTCGCGTTCGGCGGCGTCGACGGAAAGTTGCGCGGCGGGGGCGGCCTGCAGGGTTTTGAGCTGTTGTTCGGCTGCGACCTTGACGACGTGTTCGTTGAAGTCTTGCGACACGGTGCGCGCGGCGACGACGGCGGCTTCGAGGGCCGGGGCCGGCGTCGCGGCGGTTGCGGTGGGCAGCGCCGCCTTGATGAGGGCGGTCACGTCTTCGATGCGCGCGTCGTAGCTGCGGGCTTTCGATTTGCAGGCGAGGAATTGTTCCGGGTCGATGCGGCCGGCGTCGAGCACCGTGCAGCAGGTTTTGAGGTCGAGCGCGGTCATCTGGGCGCGCTCGCTCAACTCCGCGACCTTTTCGGGCCCGAGCTTCAGTTCGCCTTCCGCCTTGAGGAATTTGATTTTGGTCGAGAGGCCGACGGTCGTTTGTTGAAAGATGCTCTCGCACGGGGACACAGTGCCCTTGGCCAGATCGTAGCCGAAATAGAGCAGCGCGACGAAGGACAGCGCGCCGGTGACGCCGGCCAATGGCAGAAACAGCTTCCAGAGCCGGTTGAGGTTTTTCTTCGCAGCCGCTTGATCGGTGGGGGTCTGTGTCATGGCGCCTCCAAATCGAGCCCGATTTCAACGGGCGATTCGCGGCGGCATTCTAGCGGATGCGACGATTGCTTGGCGAAAAGGGATTTAGCCGGGAAGATGGAAGAACGAAGAATGACTCACGCGACGCCGCTAAGACGCCATGAGAAGATAGACTCACACGAAGCAACAAAGGGACGAAGGGGGGACGTTTCTTGCGCTGCGGGCGCTTTCTGCTCGGCATGGCGCTGCGCGCCGGGAGGGCGGACTTCCCTCTTCCTTCTTAGCAGCTTAGCGTGAGACATTCTTTTTTCGGCCTCGAATTTCGGCGGTCTGCGGTAGGGGGGATCACGGGTTGTTGGAGCGCTTGAGACTGGGGCATACCGCAGATGAGGTATGGACCGGGTGAGGCGCTCAACCGATTGTCGGCATGAGCAAATCGCAGGGGATTTCATGTTCGGTTATTTTCGTATCGCAATCGCCGTTCTTGTCGTGTCGGTGGTGCCGGCGCGGGCCGAGGAGTGGCTGATCGTGAAAGACGGCGCGACGGCGTGGTCGTTCGAGACGAGCAGCGTTGCGAAAGATCCGCAGACCGGTTTCGTGCACATTCACATCGGGCACTATACCTCCACGCCGCAGAGCGACGGCGCGAGCCACGAGCTGCGCCGCTATATTGCTGATTGCGCACGCGGCCAGGCGAAGCAGATTTCGAGCAAGCGCTACACCCGAGTCGGGGGCACGCTGGCCGCGGGAACGCAGAGCGGCGAATGGATGCCCACAAGCTTCGGCTGGCCGGCGAAGGTGAAGCAGTTCGCGTGCGACAAAACCGGTCTGGAAAAAGCGGTGTCGCGGCCCACGATGATCGCCGCGTTGGTGGGCATGGTCGTCACCGCTGGCCCGGCCCCTGCCCCAGCGTCGAAACCCGCAACGCCGGCCGCAACACCGGCCGCTGACAAGCCGACTGCGGCGAGCGCCACGGCGAGCGTTCCGCAGGACAAACTGTGCATCGCCATTCGCAAAATTCTGGGCGACGGGCAAAAGGAAACGCCGTTGTTCAATTCGTTCTATGCCAGCGCCGCGGAGCGTTCGAAATATGCCGGGCTGGGTTCGGACGCCGTTGAGGGCTTTGGGCCGTGCAACATTCAGCAAAACATGACGCCGCCCGGACGGCTGAGCCCGGTCTTTGGCAGCTATTATTGCAAGAAGGCGGGCGGTTCGAAGGACGAGAATGCGGCGTTCGCGGCCGAGACCTCTAGGAAGGTCAGCGCGTGCCTGCCGACGGCGAGCCTCGTGGAAACGGACGACCTGGGACAGTCCATCAAAACCTACAAGCATGAGGTGACGATGGCGGGCTTTCCGCGGGTGCGGGTGTCGCACACGCAGGACGGCGTTACGATCTATCTCGATGCGGACAAAGGCGTGCGGTAGCGAGATCCCGTACTATCGCGGTCGCAGCCGCGGCAAGCGCGCTCATCGCGCCGGCAGGGCGGCGGCCTTGGGGTCGAACGTCATCATGAAGCCGGCGGGCCGTTCGTCGCGCGCTTCGACCATAAACGAGATGCCGTCGCCTTTCTCGAAAGACATGCCGTCGCTCAGCGTCGTTTGCGTCCACTTCGGATAGCAGGCCGCAGCCGTCTTGATCACGTTGCCGGCGGCGCCTTTCGATGTCGCATTATCGGCTTGCGGAAATACGCACGCGACCGCATAGCCGCCGCTCGCTTCCACAGCACGCACGGTGCACGCTTCGGCGCCGAGATAGCGCATCTCAAGGCGTGCCGGTTGCGTCGTCGGTACGGGCTCTTTGTTGTGAAGCCGGCCGATGCGCGCGCGCCCCATCATCTCGTCGAGCGGCTCGCACGCCCCATAGGTCGTCGACGTCTCGACCATTGGTCCGTAAGCGGGATCCGGCATTGAAATCGCGATGCTGTCCGATCCCTCGAGCGAGGTGAACTGTGTGTAGCGGGCGCTTAAATCCTGCCGCCGCCAACCGGGCACGCACGCCGCAACGGCCGCGATGCGCTCGCGCCAGAACCGCAGCGCCCACGCGGCGTCGTTCCCGCTCACGGGGCAGTTCACGGTCGCCCCGCCTCGCGACAGAAACGAACTGCACCGCGGCGCACCGAGATAGGCTTTGGTCGTCTGCGCGATGTCGTTTGTGAATGCCGGCAAAGCCTGTCCCTCGCGGCCCGCCCGCGCCATCGCTAGGGCCTGGGTGAACATCTCGCACGGCACGGTGGCCTGCGGGCTTGGGCGGGCAGTTGGCGCTTCGGCCGCAACCGCCGCAGGCGCAACGTTCGCGAAAAAAAAGGCCCCGGCAAGCGCTACGGCACGATACATTGACAACCTCCGATTCAGTGCCGATATGCTAGCGCAATTACCAACGCGTCCGGCATACCCCAATTGGGTGATGGCGCGACGCGGGTTTCGAAGGCGGGGGACGCGAACGGGTTCGCGCAATCCGCAAGCGATGATCCGGCGCGAAAATGTGACGCTTGAAAAGGCAGAAGGAAGAACGGTTCACGCTAAGCCGCTAAGACGCTAAGAAGTGAAGGTGAAGCGATTAGTGGTTTTGCGACGCAGGCGCTTTCGGCTTGGCGTGGCGCTGCGCGCCGGATTTGGCTGCGGGTCTTCGTTGCTTCGTTGCTGCGTGCGACTCTGTTCTTCTTGCTAGCGGCGGCGCTAGGAAAACCGAAGGGCGCGCCGGTGGTGTGCCGGACGCGCCCTTGCAGTGCTTCACGCGGTCCCCGAGGCTTTGGGCGCCGTGGCTTTGCGATCAGTAATCGTAGCGACCGTCGTAACGTCCGTCGTAGCGCCCATCATAACGGTCGTCGTAGCGGTCGCGATAACGATCGCGGCGGTCGCGGCGGCAGTCGCCGCGGGCAATGGCGTTGCCGGCGATGCCGCCGATGATGGCGCCGGCCACCGTTGCCGGACCGCGATCGCGGCCGCGGGCGGCGTTGTTGCCGATGATGCCGCCGAGCACGCCACCGATGATGGTGCCGGCGGCGCGGTCGCCACGGCAGCGGCCACGATGGCGATCGTCATAGCGTGGTCCGTAGCCGGGGCCGTAACCGGGGCCGTAACCTGGACCATAAGCGGGGCCGTAGCCCGGGGGCGGGCCGTAGCCTGGGCCGTAACCTGGACCGTAGCCTGGGCCGTAGCCGGGGGGCGGGCCGTATTGGCCGCCGTAATAGGGGTCTTGATAACGGCCGCGTTCGCCGCCTTCGCCGCCATGCGCGAAGGCCGGGGCGGTGGTTCCCGTGAGGAGCAACGCCCCCGCGGTCAGCGCCGAAATCACAATGTTCTTCATCTTGCGTCTCCCAAGCGGTTGGAGGTTCCATCGGAACCGAGAGGCCAACCCAGACTTT
>JAIOQG010000233.1 GCA_021413465.1 Alphaproteobacteria bacterium
GCAAGCTGCTGTTCGACACCGGCTTCGGCAGCACGGTTGACGAGCAATTCAAATCGACGCCGTGGCTCATGCAAAAGACCGCGCGCTTCGAGAAGGAGCCGACGGTCGCAGCCCAACTCGCAACTGCCGGCATCGCGCAAACCGCGTTGACAGGCGTCGTCCTCACCCATGCCCATTGGGATCACGTCAGTGGCCTTGTCGATTTGCCGAACGTGCCCGTCTTCGTGCCGCAAGCCGAACTCGATTTCGTCAACAGCGGCAATGCAGCGACCGCGCTCGCGCGCGAACTCGGCACGAAGAACTACCAGGTCTACGCGTTCGACGGCGGCCCCTATCTCGGCTTCGAACACAGCCACGACTTCTTCGGCGACGGCAGTGTGGTCGCGGTCCCCGCGCCCGGCCACACGCCGGGCTCGATCTTCGCGTTCATCAACACTTCGGACGGCAAGCGCTACGTTCTTATCGGCGACACCGCGTGGCAAAGCGAAGGCGTCGACCACCCGGCGGAAAAACCTTGGCTCTCGCGCAACCTCGTCGACAACGACGCGGAACAAATCCGCGGCCTCCTCGTTCGCCTTCATCAATTGAAGCAAGCAATACCGGATCTCATCGTCGTACCCGCCCACGAACGCCGCGTTTGGGAGCAACTGCCGAGGCTCACTGCCCCATAGCTTCCTTAATCAAATCGTCGCTCGCCTCCGCCAGCAGCGCTTCGCTCGCATCTGCGCCGACCGGCACCCTGCCGATATCGAGCAGCACCGGCACCGCGAGCGGCGACACGCGATCGAGCTTCTTGACCACGATGTGCCCCTTGATGCGCTTCAACAGCGCACCCAGCCGCGCGATGTCGAGCGATCCGGTCGCCGCATCGTCATAAGCTGCACGCAACAAAACATGATCGGGTTGGTGACTGCGCAGCACGTCGTAAATGAGGTCCGACGAAAACGTCACCTGCCGCCCTGTCTTTTCCTCGCGCGGATTGCGCCGCTCGATCAACCCGGCAATCACCGCACATTGCCGGAAGCTGCGTTTGAGCAACGCCGATTCCGCAAGCCAAGCATCGAGATCGTCGCCCATCATGTCTTCGTCGAACAACCGGTTCATATCGAGCGTGTGCAAGGGACCTAAGGCCCAGATCGCCAGAGAGTAATCGCTCGCAACGAATCCCATTGGCTTCATGCCCATTCGCTCCAACCGCCGCGTCAACAACATGCCCAACGACTGGTGGCACAGCCGCCCGTCGAACGGATAACAAACCAGATAATTGCGTGGTGCGCGCGGAAACGTCTCGACCAGCATCTGATCCGCCTTCGGCAGCATCGAGCGCAGGCGTTGTATGCCGAGCCATTCCTTCACCTGATCCGGCAAATGGGTCCACCGCTTCGGATCGGCCAGCATCTCGCGCACGCGCTGCGCCAAGAACGTCGACAGCGGAAACTTGCCGCCTTCGAACGACGGAATCTTCGGATTGCCCGGCGGTCCCGGCGTGACGATCGCCTCCGTCTCGACGATGCCTTGAAACTTCAGCACCTGCCCCGCAAACAAAAACGTATCGCCCGGCGTCAATTGCTGCAGGAACCATTCCTCGATCTGACCCAGAATACGCCCCGCATAGGTCACGCGCGGTCCGCGATAGTGGCGCACCACGCGCACCTTCAGCATCGGTGCCTCGACGATCGTGCCGCAATTCAAACGATAGCGCTGCGCCACTTGCGGCGTCGCCACGCGCCAAAGCCCCTCAACCGTCTTGCGCAATTTCGCATAGCGCTCGTAAGCCCGCAGCGCATAACCGCCCGTCGCTACGTAATCGACGACCTTGTCGAAATCCTCGCGTGTCAGCTGCGCGTAAGGCGCAGCACTCGTCACCTCGACGTAAAGCGCTTCCGCATCGAACGGTGCCGCCACCGCCATGCCGAGCACGTGCTGCGCCAACACGTCGAGCGCACCGACACGCGGTCCCTCGCCGTCGAGCTCGCCGTGCATCAGCGCGTCGCGCGCCGCCTCGCATTCGAGCACCTCAAAACGGTTCGCCGGCACCAGCAACGCGCGGCTCGGCTCGTTCATGCGGTGGTTCGAACGCCCGATACGCTGCGCGATGCGGCTTGCCCCCTTCGGCGCGCCGACATTGATCACAAGATCGACCGCGCCCCAATCGATACCGAGATCGAGCGTCGACGTACACACGACGGCACGCAAAGCACCCTTCGTCATCGCCGCTTCCACCTTGCGCCGCTGTTCCGGCGCCAACGACCCATGATGCAGCGCGATCGGCAAATTGTCCGCGTTGATCGCCCACAATTCCTGAAACAGAAACTCCGCCTGCATGCGCGTGTTGACGAAGATGAGCGCGGTCTTCGCCGTCTTCACCGCCGCAAGAATCTCGCCGAACGCATGACGTGCCAAATGCCCCGACCACGGCACGTGTTCTTCCGACGCCAAAATCGAAAGGTCCGCGCGCGCTTCGCCTTTCGCCTGCGGCACCAAATAGCGCGCCAGCATTTCTGGATCGCTCACCGTCGCCGACAGCCCGACCCTCCGATGCCCAGGCGCAAGCGTCGACAACCGCGCCAAATCGAGCGCCAGCAAATCGCCGCGCTTCGACGCCACCAACGCATGCAACTCGTCGAGCACCACACAGCGCAAATCGCCGAACAGACGCGGCGCCTCCGCCGAGGCAAGCAGCAGCGCAATCTGCTCCGGCGTCGTCAGCAAGATATCCGGCGGCGAATGCTTCTGCCGCTGCCGTCGATGTGCCGACGTGTCGCCGGTGCGCGTCTCCATTCGGATCTTCAGGCCCATCTCCTTGACGGGCATCTCCAGATTGCGCGCAATATCGACGGCGAGCGCCTTCAACGGCGAAACATAAAGCGTATGAATCCCTCGCGGCCGCTGCGCCGCCCGCGCCTTCAACCGCGCGATGATGGGGTTGCTGCTTCGCTTTTCTTGCCCCGCGAGCGAGGGAGGTGCATCGCCGCGCAACGGCGAGACAGAGGGGGCCGACAACTCGATCAAGCTCGGCAAAAATCCGGCCAGCGTTTTGCCCCCGCCCGTCGGTGCCGTCAGCAATACCGACTCGCCCGCGAGCGCCGCGTCGATCAGGGCCAATTGAAACGGCCGCGGGCTCCACCCACGCGCAGCAAACCACGCCGAAAACGCTGGCGGTAACGCTTGCGCCTGTTCAATGCCGCGCGGGGCTGATTTGATATCCATGCAAAAGGGAACAACAGTCGCCATCTGGAGTACGATGGCTAGACTATTCGCCAAACTCGAAGGAACGCCAACATGCAATTCATCAACTCGCCGGCCGCCAAAGCGGCGAACTTACCCTTCAGCCAAGCCGTTCGCGTCGGCGATGTGCTCTATCTGTCGGGTTGCCTCGGCAACGTACCGGGCAAACTGGAGTTGGCGCCCGGCGGCATGGAGGCCGAGGCGCGCCAGACCATGGAGAACATCGGCGCGATCTTGAAAGAGAACGGCCTCACCTTCGACGACATTATCAAGTGCACGGTGATGCTGGCCGACATGAAAAAATGGGGCGACTTCAACAAGGTCTACATCACCTATTTCAAACCCGGCAGCCTGCCCGCCCGCTCGGCCTTCGGCACCAACGGCCTGGCCCTCGGCGCCCAGGTTGAGGTTGAATGCATGGCTTATGTCGGCAAGAAATAGCGCCGCACACGCTGCATGCGCGCCGCCGATATTCTAAAGCTCACCCCTGCCGGCCTCTACTGCGAGGCCGGCGACTTCTATCTCGACCCCGTGCGCAAATCCCCGCGCGCCGTGATCACGCACGGCCATTCCGATCACGCCCGCGCGGGCCACGGCGCCGTCTTGGCCACCGCCGAAACGCTCGCGGTGATGGAAGTGCGTTACGGTCCAAAATTTGCGGGCGCCCGCCAAGCCGCAAGATTCAACGAAACGATCGCGATGGGCGACGCACGCGTGACGTTGAAACCGGCGGGCCACGTTCTGGGATCGGCGCAAGTTCTGATCGAAGTCAAAGGCGCGCGCGTGGTTCTGTCGGGAGACTACAAACGCGCCCGCGATCCTACCTGCCCCGCCTTCGAGCCGGTGCCCTGCGATGTCTTCATCACCGAGGCGACGTTTGGCCTGCCGATTTTTCGCCACCCGCCCGCGGAGGTGGAGGTGGCAAAACTCCTACACTCGCTGACGCTGTTTCCGGAACGCGCGCATTTCGTCGGCGCTTATTCGCTCGGCAAGGCACAGCGCCTGATCGCACTCCTTCGCGAAGCCGGCCATCACGACTCAATTTTCGTCGACCCCGCAACCGAACGCCTGTGCGCCGTGTATGAAGCGCACCAAGTCGCCCTCGGCGCGCTGCGTCCACTTGCCGGTCAATCTCCAAACGCGCTCGCGGGGAAAATCGTCATCGCGCCGCCGTCCGCACGCACGGACCTTTTCGCCGAGGCCGAGAACGAACCCATCACAAGCTTCGCCAGCGGCTGGATGCGCGTGCGCAAACGCGCGCGCCAGGGCGGCGGCGAACTGCCGCTGATCATTTCCGACCATGCCGATTGGGACGAACTGACCGCAACAGCGCGCGAAATCGCACCGGGCGAACTCTGGATCACGCACGGCGAAGAAGCGGCCCTAGTGCATTGGGCAAAATCGATCGGCATGTCGGCGCGCCCGCTCGCGCTCAAAGGCTACGGCGATGAAGAGGCGCAGCACGAATGAACCGCCTCGCCGCACTGATCGACCGCCTCGCCGTCGCGCCGGACGCCGACGTGAAGCGGCGCATGCTGGCGGAATACTTCGCCGATGCGCAAGAATCCGACCGCGCGATCGTCGCAACCTTGTTGTCGGCGAAACCCAAACAACGCCATGTGACGCTCGCCCTCATTCGCGGCCTGGCCGAAACGCGCCTCGACCCGATCCTCTTCGCGCTCTCGCTTGAATTCGTGGGCGACATGGCAGAAACCATCGCGCTACTCTGGCCCCAACGCCATGGCGCCAACAAAGATCCTTCGCCCAGCGAGGTTTATGAAGCGCTTTCGACCCTGGGCCGCAGCGAACTTCCCAAACGCATCGAAGCCTGGCTTGACGCATGCGACGCCAACGGCCGCTGGGCATTGATAAAACTTCTAACCGGCACACTTGGCGCCGCCGCAACGGCAAGCGAAGTCAATGGCGCTCTCTTGGCCGCAGGCATCGACACGCTCACCACCGAAACGCGCGAGACCCCGCAGCAACCGCAAGAAGACCTCTTCGGAAAGCCGCTTCAAATCGTAACGCCGGGCACCCTCGACGCCGTTCTCATGTACGTCTCCAGCGGGCGGTCGAAATCGTCACCGTTGATCTGCACCTTCGGCGCCTGGAAAGACGATACGCTCGTGCCCATCGGCAAAGCCGAAGCGGAAAGTGTTCGCGAAGTTATCGCAAACTTTGTTGCCTCCAATACGATCAACCGCTTCGGGCCCGTGCGAGAGGTCGCGCATGCGCGCGATACGGGTCTAGTACTTACGATCGCCTTTGAAGGCGTGCGGCAAAGCCTGCGCCAAAAATCGGGCATCGCGCTCCTTGGTGCCCAGATCATCAAGGCGCATCCGGGCAAAGCGCCGTCGGACGCCGGCGACATCGGCACGCTAGAGAGTCTTTTGCCGAGAGGATGATTGCTGTATGAGCCCGCGATGCCCTTGATCCGAATCTACATCGCCCAATCGCTCGACGGTTATATCGCCACGCCGGATGGCGGCATCGATTGGCTTCGGCCCTTCGATACAGTCGACTATGGCTACGACAAATTCTTCGCCGAAATCGGCACCGTTGTCATGGGCCGAAAAAGCTTCGACGTCGTGCGCTCGTTCGGCGAATGGCCTTACGGCCTGACCCGAAGCCTCGTCATAACGTCAGGCGCGCTCGACGATGCGCCGCCCAGCGTAACGCGCGTCGGTGCCGACATCGCGCGCCTAACCACGGCCTTGCGCGCGTCGGGTGGCAAAGACGCCTGGATCATGGGCGGGGCTCAAACGATCAACGCATTCCTGGCCGCAGGATCAGTCGACCGCATAGACCTGTTCACGGTACCCACATTGCTTGGCGATGGCATTCCGCTCTTCGCCGCCGGGCGCCCCGAAACCGCCCTAAAACTTGTCGGGACTCAGACCTACGACAAGGGTCTAGCGCGCCAGTCCTACGTGCGTGCATAGTTCGACCGACCACATTAGAAGGAACGAGTTCATGTCCATCTTCCGCACCGACCTTTTCAAAGGCAAACGCTTCCTCATCACCGGAGGCGGCACCGGGCTAGGTAGCGAGATGGCGGACGAATACGCAAAGCTCGGCGCTGAGGTTTACATCTGCGGCCGCCGCGGCTCCGTCGTCCAGGAAACCGCAGCCGAGCTCTCGAAGGCGCACAACACGCGCGTCGTCGGCCTCGAATGCGACATCCGCGTTCCCGACGCCGTCGAAGACATGATGACCCGCGTGTTCAACGAAGGCCCGCTCGACGGCCTCGTCAACAACGCCGCCGGCAATTTCATCTCGCGCACGAAGGACCTGTCGCCGAACGGCTTCAATGCCATCGCCAACATCGTGTTCCACGGCACTTTCTACGTCACGCTCACCGCCGGCAAACGTTGGATCGAGCAAAAGAAGAAAGCGAACGTGATCTCGATCTTGACGACCTGGGTCTGGAACGGCGGCCCGTTCACCGTGCCCTCCGCCATGTCAAAGGCGGGCTTGAACATCATGACGAAATCGCTGGCGGTCGAATGGGCCGCCCATGGCATTCGCCTCAACGCCATAGCGCCCGGCCCCTTCCCGACTAAGGGCGCGTGGGAACGCTTGAACCCAGGTTCGATGCGTTCCGGCACCATGGGCAGCGAGCAAGACTCCAGCGCCTCGGGCAACCCCATGGGCCGCGTCGGTCAAATGCAGGAACTGCGCAATCTCGCGACCTTCCTGATGTCCGACGGCTGCGACTACCTCACCGGCGAGACCATTGCCCTCGACGGTGGCGCGTTCCTGGCCGGCGGCGGCAATTTCTCGCAATTGTCGAAACTCGGCGATAGCGAATGGGAAAACATCCGCGACATGATCAAAGGTGCCAACGACAAAGACCGCGCCAAACGCACGGTCTAGAACGTCACCACGGCCTTCCCGACAACCTGCCGCGCATAGAGCGCGCGAAACGCATCGACGGCTTGCGCCAGCGGCACGCTCAACCCGATATGCGGCTTGATCTTGCCCTCGTGCGCCAACTGCTCGACTGCCGCAATATTCTCGGCCCCTTTCGCCGGGAACTGTCGCCCGTATTCGCCCGCGCGTACGCCGACGACGGAAAAGCCTTTGATCAGCGGCATGTTCACGCTCACCGACGGAATGCGCCCGCTCGTAAAGCCGATCACCAGCAATCGCCCGCCGAACGCAATGCAGCGCACGCTTTCGTCGAACACATCCCCGCCGACCGGATCGTAAATCACGTCCGCGCCGCGCCCACTGGTCAGGCGCTTCACCTCGTCCTTAAACCCCTTGCCGTAGTCGATCACATGATGCGCGCCACGCGCTTTCAGCACGTCGAGCTTGGCCTGCGACCCCGCCGTTGCGATCACGGTCGCACCGAGCAGAAGCCCGAGGTCCACCGCCGCCATCCCGACACCGCCGGCCGCGCCATGCACCAACAGAGTCTCGCCGCGCTGCAACGCCCCGCGCCGCACCAGCGCCACATAAGCCGTAAGCCAAGCCGCCGGATAACACGCGGCCTCGGCCCAACTCATCGCCGCCGCTTTCGGCCGCAACGCGACCGCAGGCACATTCACCTCTTCGGCCAGCATCCCGAAACGCGACGCCACCACCACATGATCGCCGCGCTTCACGTTCGAAACACTCTCACCAACCGCGACGACTTCGCCCGCACCCTCCATGCCCGGCGTGAACGGAAGCTCGGGCTTGAGTTGATACTTGCCCTGCGTCATCAGCAAATCGGGAAAGTTCAGCGACGCCGCCCGCATCTGCACCCGCAC
>JAIOQG010000234.1 GCA_021413465.1 Alphaproteobacteria bacterium
CACAACCGCCGCCGCCGAAGACGTTTGCGCGCTGCCCAGCGCTCACGCCAACGCCAAAATCGAAGACCTGTCTTGGCTTGCCGGCCACTGGCTCGAAACCAAGAACGGTCTCGATGTCCGCGAACACTGGATGGCGCCCCATGGCGGCGTCTTGCTCGGCGTCGGCTTAACGACAAAAGGCAACGAAACGAAGAGCTTCGAATTCTTTCGCGTCGCCAAGACCCCAATCGGTCTGAGCTATTTCGCAAGCCCCCATGGCGCCCCGGCGACGGAATTCAAGGCCGTCGAAATCTGCGCCGATAAAATCGTATTCGAAAACAAAGCGCACGATTTCCCCCAGCGCGTGATCTACGCCAGAGGCAAGAACGGCACCCTTGATGCCCGCATCGAAGGCACGATCAAAGGTAAGCTTGAGGGCGAAGACTGGCACTACAAAACTGAGCGCTAGTGCCGCACGGCATGGCGTCGCGGGGTGCTGGCTAAAGGGCTGCCAATTTGGTTCGCTACTGCCACATCGCTAGCGTCAGCCGTTTGAGGTCCGCTTATGGACGACGCCCTTCAGCTTGCCCGCCTGCAATTCGCCTTCACGATGGTGTTTCACATCGTGTTTCCGGCGTTCACGGTCGGGCTTGCCAGCTATCTAGCTGTGCTCGAGGGGCTCTGGCTGTGGACCGGTCGCGCGCTTTACCTCAGCCTGTTCAAATACTGGATGAAAATCTTCGCGGTCGCCTTCGCCATGGGCGTCGTGTCGGGGATCGTGATGTCCTACCAGTTCGGCTCGAACTGGTCGGCCTTCTCGGACAAGACCGGCCCGGTGCTCGGCCCTTTGATGGCGTATGAAGTCCTCACCGCGTTTTTCCTCGAGGCTGGATTTTTGGGCGTGATGCTGTTCGGGCTCGATCGCACGGGCAAGCATTTGCACTTCGTGGCGACGCTGGCGGTTGCCGTGGGCACACTCTTCTCCGCCTTCTGGATTCTATCCGCCAACAGCTGGATGCAAACGCCCGCAGGCTATGCGATCAACGAGGTCGGTCAGTTCGTGCCGGACGATTGGCTCGCGATCATCTTCAATCCGTCGTTTCCCTACCGGCTCGTTCACATGGTGATCGCAGCCTATTTGACGACGGCCTTGGTCGTCGGTGCGACGGGCGCTTGGCACCTTCTGAAGGATCGCAACAACGCGCAGGCGCGCACGATGTTTGCCATGGCGATGGGCATGATTGCCGTCGCGGCCCCGGCGCAGTTGCTCGCGGGCGATCAGCACGGGCTCAACACCTTGCAGCATCAACCGGCGAAGATCATGGCGCTCGAAGGCCACTTCAAAAGCCACCCGGACGGCGCGCCGTTCGTGCTGTTCGGCTTTCCCGATCAAGACGCAGGCGAGGTGCGCTGGGCGATCGAGATCCCGAAGGTCGGCTCCCTGCTGCTCAAACACGATCCGAACGCACCGCTCGACGGCTTGGACACGATTCCAAAGGAAAATTGGCCGCCGGTCGCAATCGTGTTCTGGTCGTTCCGCATCATGGTGGGGCTGGGGCTCTTGATGATCCTTCTCGGCGCGGTTGCGTTACTCGCGCGCCTGCGAGGCAAACTCTACGACTGGCGATGGCTGCACCGCTTCGCGTTGGCCATGGGCCCGGCGGGCTTTGCCGCCGTGCTCGCCGGTTGGATCACAACGGAAGTCGGCCGCCAGCCCTTCACCGTCTACGGCCTGCTCCGCACGGCAGACTCGGCCTCGCCGCTGGCCGCACCAGCCCTCGTCTGCTCGCTCGTCGCCTTCGTCATCGTCTATTTCGCAGTGTTCGGCGCCGGGCTCTTTTATCTGTTGCGTTTGATGTCGCACGCGCCGCGCGCGGACGAACCGGGGCTCGACGCAAAACCGCTGCGCACCGCCGCCGTCGCCCTGACGAAAACGGAGTGAACGCGATGGTGGTCGATTTTGCGTTCGTGTGGGCCTGCATCCTGGCCTTCGCTGTGTTCGCTTACATCGTGCTCGACGGTTTCGACCTTGGCGTCGG
>JAIOQG010000027.1 GCA_021413465.1 Alphaproteobacteria bacterium
TGGCGCCACCAAGATTGCGCTCGGCCACCATCGCGACGACATCCTCGAGACGTTCTTTCTCAATTTGTTTTTCGGCGGCAAGCTGAAGGCGATGCCGCCGAAACTGGTGTCCGACGACGGGGCGCACGTTGTGATCCGCCCGCTGGCGTACGTCGAGGAACGCGATCTTGCGGCTTACGCCGGGGTGAAAAAGTTTCCGATCATTCCGTGCGACCTGTGCGGATCGCAGCCGACATTGCAAAGAAAACAGATGAAAGACCTGCTGCGCGATTGGGAAAAGCGCTTCCCGGGCCGCGTCGATTCGATATTCGGCGCCCTGCAGGATGTACGGGCATCGCACTTGCTGGATCGTGGATTGTTTGATTTCCCTGCGATAGCCGCTACGGGAAAAGCGTCGCCGGATGGCGATAAAGCCTTTGATCCAGAAGGAGAATTCACCACATTTTCCAATCCGCAGTAGGCGCTCACATTGTAAGGCAGCTGCAGATTTCAGGGTAATATTGTCAAAATAATTTTGTCATGGTAACTTCTCGTCCTGAGAAAACCATGAACTGCGCTGATCGCCTAGTCGCCCTGTTCGGCTCCCAAGCCGAAGTGGCACGCCAATTCCGCATCGACCGTGCCGTCGTCAATAACTGGGTGAAATCCGGTTACGTGCCGGCGCGCTGGGCGATGGAAGTCGAAAACGCCAGCAAGGGCCAAATCACCGCCACCGAAGTTTTGCACGAAGCCACCGCCAGAAAACCGCTCCGGATGAAGTCGCGTCCGGACGGCGAAAGTTTGTTCGGATCGCCACTTACAGGAAACGACATCATGAATGATTTCATGCCAGCCAAACGCATCAATTCTTTCCATCCGCCGCAACGCACGCTGATGGGGCCGGGCCCGACCGAGATCCACCCGCGCGTGCTGACGACCATGAGCCAGCCCGCGATTGGTTATCTCGATCCCATATTCGTCGAGATGATGGAAGAGCTGAAAACGCTGCTGCGTTACACCTACCAGACCAAGAACCCGCTGACGTTTCCGATTTCGGGCCCCGGTTCTGTCGGCATGGAATTCTGCTTCGTCAACCTGGTGCGCCCCGGCGACAAAGTGATCGTGTGCCGCAACGGCGTGTTCGGCGGCCGCATGATAGAAAACGTCGAACGCTGCGGCGGCACGGCCATCATCGTCGAAGACGAATGGGGCTCGCCCATCGATCCGCATAAAGTCGAAGACGCGTTTCGCAAGAATCCCGGGGTGCGCATTCTCGCTTTCGTGCACGCCGAGACTTCGACCGGCTGCCAGTCCGATGCCAAGACGCTGGTTGAAATCGCGCACAAGCATGACGCGCTCGCCATCGTCGACGCCGTGACTTCCCTCGGCGGCACGCCCGTGCTGGTCGATGAATGGGGCATCGACGCCGTGTATTCGGCGAGCCAGAAATGCCTGTCGTGCACGCCGGGATTGTCGCCGGTGTCGTTCTCCGAGCGCATGGTCGCCGACGTCAAGGCGCGCAAGGACAAGATCCACAGCTGGTTCATGGAT
>JAIOQG010000235.1 GCA_021413465.1 Alphaproteobacteria bacterium
TGCGCGAAAAATCGCGGGTTGCGTAGGACGCCCCGCGTGTTACCTGGGCAGTTCCGGTGATTTGGCGCTCGGAAGGATCAGATGAGACCGCTTTTAGATCTCGGGCCGTTCACGCGGCATGAGCGCTTGGAAGGCAATACCGATGCCTTCACAGGGGCGTATGTGCCTATGCCGATGGGGAAAGTCAAGGATTACTGTGTGAACGAGAGGTAAACGTCCGTGGGCGGAGCGTGTCCCCGGGTTTCTAAGGCTTTGTGCACGATAGAATGCCGCAGCTGACGAAACGGGAAGTAGGTTGAAACGCCAAGATGCTCAGGCAGACTTTCAATGCCTCGACATGCAAACATTTTTCTGGGCGCAAAGCGCGCAACAAATTCACCTTGGCCGAAGGTGAGCTTGAGCATCTTGGCGTTCTTGGCGTTTCAACCTATTTCCTTTTTCGCAGCCCATCGCTTTTTGCGGGATAGCCCTTCATGCGTCGGCCGCGGATGCGGTGCGCGCGAGCTTGCGGCGGTGGCGCTTGAACAGTTGCGCCTTTAGCGCGGGCCAACCGGGGTGAACACGCCGACGACAGCCATCATGTCGATTGTTTCGCCATCGTTCGACAGCGGCAAGAACAAGGTTTCGTGCGAGAGATAATCTTGGCCCTCGACCCTGGTGCGTAGCGCCAGCGTGCGCAGGGGCTTGCGATGCTCCATCACCCAGCGAACAGCGCGCAACACGCGGCGCACGACCGGCTGTGGCGACGTGTCGTCGAAGATTTTTCCCGTCGTGTTTTCCTTCAAGACGCGGACGATTTCGGTGCCGACCAATCGCGAGCGGAACGCGCGGCCGCCTTGCAATATGTCGAAGAGCTGGAGATGCGCTAGGAAAGCTTTCGCCTCGCGCGCGTCGATTTCGCCGCGAGACGGCGCGAATCGATCGCCGCACTTTGCGACCCAGTAGGCTAGTGCCGACTTGATCTTGGGGTGTTCCGCGGCGAGGGTGGGGTCAAAAATGAAATCTTGATCATCTGCCCGCGATCCCGCGCCGTCCGACTTACTCATTCAAGCTTCTCGCGTGCATGGAGTTGAATAAACTCCATTCGCGGACTTGCCGGGTTGATGTGGATCAACGCGACAAACTTCCGGCGCGCGCCGGCGGCAGCTCCATGGGTGCGCTTTGGATTTTGTCCCAGGCGCGAAAGGCGCCGTGCGCCATCGGAGCGAGGCCGCCTTTGACGAGGCGGAAACTTTCGCCAAGCGGGCGGCGCATGTCGAAGCCCGCGGGCGGTGTGACTTCGGAAAGTCTTGCGAGCGTTTCGGCGAAGGAAGGTACGCCCAATGCGGTTGCGACGGCGTGCGCATAGGCGATCCAGTTCGCGGCGGGCAGGCGCTTTGCCGAGAAGAGCGGTTCGCCGGCGGCGCATTCGTCAATGCTGTTGGCGATGGCGATGGCTATCGTTTCGGCATCGTCGAGAGTTAGTGTATCAAGCGGGTGCGTGGCTTGCCATGTTTGCGGATCGAGCTGCAGGCGCGAATAAGAACGGATGAGGCGCTCGACGCGGTCGCCGAAGGTCGCGCGGAGCTGGTTTGCCAAGTCCTGCAGCGCCGCGCTGGGTTGCGGTCCTAAGGGGGCGTGGGAATAGGCGGCGTGCAACAGGCCGGCGACGGCGAGGCGCGGCGCGAAGCCGAAGGCGACCAGGGCGCTGGCGGTGCCGGTGCAATGGGCGATGAAGGGGCGCGCGCAGGGGCGAAAGCCGCCGGCGAACATCGTCATGGCCGCGTTATAGGCGCTGGAAAGATTTTCCAAATCTTCTTTGACGTAGCCTTGCGCGGAAGCTTGGGTGAGTAACCCGTAGAGGTTCTGTCTTATGTCGTGGGCCGCCAACGGCGCAGCGGGCCTGACGGACTTCGGGTCCGGCAGCAGCGGATCAAGCGCCGAGGCGTGCGTATGGACGAAATTTCGCACACCCGAAAACGCGGCATCATCGTCCGCCAGGTCCCATTTCTTGCAGAACGCCCGAATACTCTCATCGGCGGCTTGCGCATTCCAGCGCCAGCGGAAGAAGGCGAGGTCCGACAGCAGATAGGGTGCAAAGGCAAGATAGGTGACGGCGGAGGCGGGCTCCATCACAATCGCTTCACCGGCTTTCGTTGCGGCAAGCGCGATATCGATGTGTTCGTGCACGGACACGATCGTTTCGCTCAAGCCCCCGATACTGCGGAGGAAATCGGTGCGCACCAGCATGCAGTGATATTCGAGGAAGTCGCACGGGCCGCGGTTCAATTCAGCCCTGCGAGAGAGCGGGGCGTTGATATCATCGTGGCGCTCGTGAAGGGCGATGCCGTTCGGCGTGTCGATCCGGGTCAGGGTTCCGCCCGACATGTGGATGCGCGCTTCGTCGACGCCGTCCGACCAGAGGTAAAGCGGGCCTACCAGGGCCGCGCCGGTTTCCTCGGCGCAAGCCACCAGCTTTTGCAGCCAGCCCGGTTCGACGACGACGTCATTGTCGATGAACACGATGTATTTGGTGTCGACGGTCGAAAGCGCCAAGTTGCGCGCGGCGTTCGGCCAGAGCCAGCCCTGTTGGCGGACAATGCTGAAACCGGCGTCAACTTTGCGGTGTTCAAGATAGGCGCCGATGTGATCTGGGGTGCCGCCATCGACGTAGATCAGACGGAACGGCTCCGATGTGTCTGTCAGAATATTTTCAAGCGAGCGTTTGGTAAGGGACGTGCGTTCGCGCTGCGTCACGATTATGGTGACGGTCGGAATGCCGGTTGCGCTGGTATTGACCGCGGCAGTTGCAAACGATTCGTTCATCGCTCAAGTTTAGAGCGCCCCCGTAAAAAAAACATACCTGGCGTGGACCTTTATAGTCAGATTGACGTTGTGTGAAGCAATCGGCGGTGATGGAATGAAGGCCTGGGACTTCAGGCAGCGAATCCTTTTTTGACGGAGACCGCGCGGCCCCGATGATCACTTTGCAACTGATGAAACAACTGACCTCTCAGTTGGAGTTCGCCGCGACGTCGGATGACATCGGGCGTGCCCTTTTGAGCGCCTCGGACCATTTCGGTCTGACAGGTCTCTTGCTTGTCGATGCGCGAAAGTTGTTCAGCCGCGCGGGACCGGCCATCGTCTTCACGTCCGGCGACCGGCGCGCGATCGACGCGTTCGATGCCGCGCGACCTTTGTTGACGGGCCCTGCTTTTTCACGGGCGCAAGCGTCAGATACGCCGTTTACGTTTTCGGAGATGCGCCAGGGTTTGGGCTTTAAGGAAGAGGGAACCTGGTGGCATTCGTTTGCCGGCGGCGACAAGCATAAAGACGGTCTTGCCGTGCCGGTGCACGAGAATGGCCGCATGGTTTGGGGGGCCGGATTTACCGGTCGGGATCCCGATCTTTCGCAAGAGTGCCGCTCGGTGCTGAGTGCCGCCGTTTACGCCGCGTATGCGCGGTTTCAGGATTTGCTCGATTCCAACACTGCGCGCAGTCCACTCAGCGCGCGCGAGTCGGAGTGTCTGCATTGGGTGTCGGCAGGAAAGACCGATTTCGAAGTCGGTAAAATCCTGGCCATCAGCGCGCGGACGGTGCGTTTTCACATCAGCAATGCAAAGGCGAAACTTGGCGTGACGACGCGCATCCAAGCGGTCACGAAACGTTTCGCGCAGGGTTAGAGCACTTCGTCGAACCGCAGGGTTGTGGAGAAAAAAGGAATATTCACACGAAGATACGAAGCAACGAAGAAGGAAAAGTGGGTACGAAATTTCGGTCGCTTTTGCGCTCGCAATTCGAATGGGCGCTTCGCGCCCAGTCTTGTTCTTCGTTGCTTCGTGTCTTCGTGTGAACCCTCTTTCTTTTTCTCCGCGCCACCGCGTGAGTCGGCGGACGCGCGATTTGCTGTAGCTCACGCCGGTGCGACGGCCCATTTGTGGTTCATGTATTTCACGCCGTCGGCCATGCGATTGACGAATTCATAGGGTTCGCGCGCTTCGGCTATGCCCAAATGGGTTGCGAGCGCCAACACGGCGCGGGTGTAGATCAAATAATCGGGGCTGTTGTCTTGGGCCCAGGATGTCGTGTCGGGGAAGGGCTGCTCGACTTTGCGTTTGGGGTCGGCGCTGAAGGCGTCCCAGGCCTCTTTCCAGCTTTTCATCCAGATGTCCGGCGGCGAACGATCGGCGTACATGGCATTGGCGAGTTCGCCCTTGGAGACGCTCATATAGTAGGGCGCGCACCATTGGCGCGGCCAGCCGCTTTTGCCGTCGGTGCGCGCAAGCGTTGCGCCCAATTTCCAACGATAGGCCTTGCGCCACTCTTCGAAGCCCAAAAGCACGCCCCAGCCCAGGCAGAAGGCGACGAAATCTTCCTGCCAACCGGCGATATCGTCGATTTGCGTGCCGGCGTGGAACACCGAACACGGGGGGGCCGGGTTGTCGACATAGTGCTTGGTGAACCAATTCAGATTGTCGTCGACGATGTGCTTCCAATAGCTGCGCGGCTTGAGCCATTGCGGCGTCGTTTCGGGCGTGACTTTGGCGAGCTGAAACATCGTGCGCATCGACCAGGCGAAAGAGCGCGTTTCGCCCGGATAGACGATTTGGAGTTTGTTCTCGCTGCGGTGATAGCCCGTCCAGCCCAGCGTTTGATTGCCTTGGAATTGAAGTTCCTCAAGGTGGAAGGGATCGTCGGTCAGCAAAAAGGGGACATAGTTGAGCGCGGGATCGTGCGAACTGTCGAGGCCCCAGTCGCAGGTGACCTGGCCGCTCGCGTCGCGCATCGCGTCCGTCGCTTTCACCCACGGTGTGCCGGCTTCGGACTGGTACCAGTCGAGGCCGGGATACTGGAAAAAGTCGACGGGGGCGTTCGTTTTCTCGTCGCGCATGTGCATCGGCATCGAGGCCGCGGCTTCGGCTTGGGCGCGCAAGGCAGCGAGAGAGGCGTCGCGGCCGGAGATCAGATAGTCGGCTTGAAATTCCGTCACGGGTCCGAGTTCGAGGCGCTCGCCAGCGGCGCCGACGGAGGTTTGCAAGCCGCCGGTGTCCATCGGGCCGGCATAGGTCGGGCTTGCGGATTGCTCCGCGGGTTCGGCGAAGGTCGCGGCGGACGAGGCGTAAGGCGGGATGAGTTTGGCTTTGATCAGTTCTTCGGCGCTGCGAATAATCGGGCGCGGCGCGGATTGCCAGCGCCAGCGCGAGAACCACCAGTGGCGCGGCACGTCGATGGCGGCGAGTTCGCTGCTGCCTTGGCGGATGACGGCGCGATAGGCGCCCAAGTGTTTCGCGTCTTGGTTTGCCTTGCCCCACATGCGGCCGAGTTCGACGACAATTTCGACGCGCCCGCCGTCGCGGTCGGGACGGAAGAAGACGGTGAGGGGCGAGCCTGCGATGTCGGTGCGCAGGCAGCGTTGCGTGAAGCTGTTCGTTTTGTAATCGCCGAGGTCTTTGCCGGCACTTTGCGCGAAGACGAGTTTCTTGCCGTCGAGTTCGATCGTGACGTTGAGATCGTCGTCGGCGAAAGCGCGCGGGACGAAGACGAGCGA
>JAIOQG010000236.1 GCA_021413465.1 Alphaproteobacteria bacterium
CTTCCACGTGGGATGCCGGTCGAGCGGATTGCCCGGCTGATCGAACGTCGCATCCTCGGGCAGCTTCACAGGCAAGTCTTTGTCCGGCACCGGCACCACGCCGCAGGCCGCGCAATGGACGATCGGAATAGGGCAACCCCAGTAACGCTGCCGGCTGACGCCCCAATCGCGTAGGCGATAAGTGATCGTGCCTTTGCCCGCGCCCATACCGACGAGCTTTGCGATGGCCGCTCGCTTGGCATCTTCGACGTTCAGGCCGTTCAGGAATCCGGAGTTCGCCAGCAAGCCCTCGCCGACATAGGCCTCGGTGCCAACGCCAAATGTCTTCGGATCCTCACCCTGTGGCACCACGACCGCAATGACCGGCAGCTTGTATTTGCGCGCGAAATCCAAGTCGCGCTGATCGTGCGCCGGACACCCGAAAATGGCGCCGAGCCCATAGTCCATCAGCACGAAATTCGCGACATAAACGGGCAGGGTGGCGCCCTCAACGAACGGATGTTTCGCCCGCAAACCGGTGTCGAATCCCATCTTCTCGGCGGTCTCGATTTCCGCCGCCGTCGTTCCGTGCCTCTTACACTCGACGATAAAATCCTTCAGCGCCGCGTTCGTCTTCGCCATCTCCTGCGCAATCGGATGATCCGCCGCGATCGCGCAAAAGCTTGCACCGAACAGCGTGTCCGGCCGCGTCGTGAAAACTTCGAGCGACGTGTGTTTGGCATCGGTCAACGCAAACGACACCCGCGCACCTTCGGACTTGCCGATCCAATTGCGCTGCATCAAGCGCACCTTGTCGGGCCAGCGTTCCAGATCGTCGATGGCGACGAGCAAATCCTCGGCCATGTCGGTGATGCGAAAGAACCACTGCGTCAGCTTGCGTTGCTCGACCAGCGCGCCCGAACGCCAACCGCGTCCGTCGATCACTTGCTCGTTGGCCAGCACCGTGTGATCGACCGGATCCCAATTGACGTTCGCTTCCTTGCGCGAAACCAGCCCCAGCCGGTGGAAGTCGAGAAACATCTTCTGCTGATGCTTGTAATAACTCGGATCGCAAGTCGCGAACTCGCGGCTCCAGTCGACCGACAACCCCAACAGCTTCAGCTGCGCTTTCATCGTCGCGATGTTGGCGTTGGTCCACGTGCCCGGATGCGATTTCTGCTCCATCGCGGCGTTCTCGGCCGGCATGCCGAACGCGTCCCACCCCATCGGGTGCAACACGTTAAAGCCCATGGCGCGCTTGAAGCGGGCGACGACGTCGCCCATGACATAGTTGCGTCCATGCCCGATATGGATGCGCCCCGACGGATACGGGAACATCTCAAGCACGTAATATTTTGGCCGCGTACGATCGATCTGCGCGAGAAAGACTTTGCTGTCTTCCCACGTTTTTTGCCACTTGGGCTCAACTTCCCGGGCGTTGTAGCGCGACATGAAATTCGTCCGTCATCCGAATCCTGCCGCCCGATTGAACGGCAGGTCAAACCTTATGGACGCGCGCGAAGAAGGCGACAAGCGACAGCCAGCCGCAGCCAGGCAAAGCGGAAACTTTCCTACTCGCCCGCTTGGATTTTCAGCGAGCGCGCTTTGTTCAAAATCAGATTCTCGAGTTTGGTCACCGTTTCGGGATCGACCGTCGCGTCGACCCAATCGCCGGTCGGCTTCTTCGCCTGCTTGAATACCGAGACGCGCAAAGCGTCGGCGCGTAGACGGGAATCGAGAATATAAACGGCAACCCTCAGCCGCTCGCTCGGCGTCGCCGCTGGCGTGTACCAGCCGGTCTTGACCGTGCCGCCGAACGGATCGGTTTGGTCCATCGGCATGAACGACAGCGTGTCGAGACTGGCCCGCCACAGATAAGCGTTCACCGCAACGCCTTTGCGTTCGTCACTGGATGAGCCGCTGCTCGTCCAATCGAACACGCTGCCACCCGGTGTTTGGGTGGCGGCGGTCTGCGTTGGCGCGGGCGGTGGCACCTCGGCTGAGGGCGTCGGCCGCTCCGGATCCGACCCGCAGGCGGTAAGCAACAACGCAGCGCAAGCAATACTGACGAACTTCGGGATCATGGGGTCACTCAAACCAACGGGGTTGACGATGGTAATATGATTAAGGGTGCACAGGCCTTGGGGCCAAAGTGAGGCCGCGTTATACGCGAAAGACCGCGTCGGCGGCAATCGTCACGGGCATGTTCACGGCCCTTGTCACATCCGCCCCATCGCACGCGACCAAACAACGTTGCTGCGGCCACGCAACGGACACTCAGGGTTGTGGGCCTATGCAGACTGGGCGCAACACCCATGTTCAGAATCAACCTTCCACCCGGTAAGCGCTTGACCCGCCAACGTGAAAGCCTTCATGACTCCCTGGGGGCTGGACGTTGATTTGACTCTGGCGGCGAAAGGCAAGTTCATGAAGCGGTCTCGGCAAGCCCTCGCGGCGGCATTCCTTACGCTCGGCGTGATGCCGGCGTCAGCTGACGTCACCTGGGATTGGGGCGGCCAGGGCAGCCTCTCTGCCTATGGCATCGATCAAGACGATATCGCGACGGACCCGCTCAACGATTTCGGCTTTGCGGCCGAAGGCAAGGTTTGGGGGCGCGTCAAACTGATCAGAGACTTCGGAACGGAATACGGCCTTCGCGCGCAGCTGCGCTTTCAGTCCAGCGAAGCCGAGTTCTCGAACGATTTCATTCGCGGCGCACCGGATTTCGTCGACGAAGTTTGGGCCTATGTCCAAACTGCCTACGGACGCTTTGTTGTCGGCCTCGAAGATGGCGCGGCCGACAGCGCGGGCATTTATTCGCCGACCGTCTCGGAATTGAATCGCATCGACGATCCCAGGCATTACCCGCTGCAGGACCCGCTGTCCTCAAGCTTCACGGCCTTCGCGCCGAACGGCGCCCACATGCGCACCGACCTCAACGCGTCGGGCGATGCCTTCAAGGTGATCTATTACTCGCCGCGCCTTATCGGCGTTCAACTTTCGGGTTCCTACACTCCTGAACTCAGCCGCGGTCTCAACGACCTATTCAGCGGCAGCGATCAATTCGACCAGCAATCCAACATCTGGGAAGTTGGCGCCAGCTATCAGGGCGCTCTGAGCGGTTTCGATGTCGGCCTATACGGCGGCTATGTCTCCGGCTCGAACGAACGTGAAACCGTCGGCAAGACGTTAACGGTGCGGGCCGCTCGTCTTTCGAATGGTGTCCCGACGAACTTCACTTCGACCGCGTTCACCCCGGGCGATTTGGAAGAATGGGGCGCCGGCGCACAGGTCGCGTATGAAGGCCTAAAAGTTGGCGGCTCCTACCGCGTCACCAACATTGCCGGTGCCGCTGGTCTAGCCGATCAGGCGGTCGGTTCGCCGTCCGTTGGCTGCAGCGTGATCGCAGGTTGCGTCCTTCCCGATGCCAACACGACGGTCTGGGGCGCGGGCGTAACATATGAAACCGGTCCGTGGCGCTTCGGTGTGAACTACGTCGACCTCGAAGAAGAGCTGCCGTCGTTCATAGACAATTCGACCGGCCCGAACATCACCCGCAACCTGACCCAGGATGCGCAAGGCTATACCGGCCAGGTCGGCTACGAATTCGACGAGAACGTTCAGATCGTCTTCGGTTACCAGCACTACGAATTCGATGGACCGACCGGGGTCTGCACCGCGGGCAGTTGCGACACGCTCGACGCCGATCTCGGCTTCGTGCAAACGGCCATCACGTTCTAACGCTTCCGTAGCGTTTACCATTGCTGAACTCTACCGGTAGCAGCATCGACCCAGTATGCTACCGCGGTATAAGCGGATGATTCTTCGAGACGTAAGGGCGGCTCGGCACGTGTTGGGATGAGGGCGTCATGCCTCGTATGGTCGGCAGATTTTTAGCGGTTGCGGTAGTCGCGGCGAGCACGGGCCTTGCCCACGCCGAAGCCTTGGATCGCTTGCAGCTCCGCCTCAACGGACACGCCAGCGTGGTCGGCGCCTATGTCGATCAATCGAATCAAGACGGCCTTGACGAAGCCGTGCTCGCCGTCGACACCGGCCTCTTCGGCTCCGCTCTGCTGCCGCTCGATGGCGGCGATGTCATCGGCGGCCGCATCGCGCTTGACCTCGACTACGCCACCAACTTCGATTCGTTCCTCAACGACGCCGGCGCGTCGAATGTCCTCGAAGAAATATGGGCCTATTGGGAAGGTGATTTCGGCCGCCTGCAATTCGGCTTAGTCGACGGCGCTGCAGACATTATGGGCTACGGCTCGCCCTCGGTGACGACCAGCATCCGCGTCGACAATCCGGAAGTGTTCCTGTTGGGCTATCCGTGTCAGCTGTCTTGCGGTTCCGACCCGCAAGAGCCGGGCTCTTTGTTCAGCCCGAACGGCATGCAGCTGCGCACCGACATTCACGGCTCGGACGACTACATCAAGCTCATCTACTTCACGCCGACGTTCGGTGGCTTCCGCTTTGCCGTCTCCTACGCGCCCGATGGCACGCGTGACATCGGCCAGCTCTTCGGCGACGACGAATTCAATGAACAAGGTAACGTTCTGGATTTCGGTCTCAACTACGCCGGCTCTTTCGGCCAGGTCGATCTCGGCTTCAGCCTCGGTTACGTCACCGGCGACAACGTCAACAACACGGCGCCGGGATTCTACGGCGATTTGGAAGAGTGGGGCGCCGCCGCCAAACTCGGCTACCGCGAATGGACGCTCGGCGCCGCGTTTCGCCGCACCAACGTCGCGGGCGGTGGGCCGGTCGTGCAAGATTTCTTCACCAACGTCTACGACGACGAATTCACCGACATTTGGAGCGTAGGCGTTACCTACGAGCGCGGACCCTGGTCGGTCGGCGCCAACTACATCTACGCCGACGAAGAATTGCCGTTCTTTTCGCAGAACCAAGAAGGCTCCGGCGTGCAAGTCGCGGCCGGCTACGCCTTCGGCCCCAGCGTCCGCATGACCGGTGGCTATCAGCATTTCGAATTCGACGGACCGTTCAATGTCTGCATTACCGACTCGGGCGGTGGTGGCTGCGACACGCTCGACGGCAATGTCGGCTATCTGGAAACGACATTTAGCTTCTAAGGCTCTGTCCACCCACCGATAAGGGCGATGCCGCTCAATCGCAGCCCGCTCAACTTCTGCACCGACACGTCATCGATCCCGCCAAGCGCATAGACTGCGGTCCGTGCTGCGTGGGACAGGGCAGCGAACCGCACCAACCCCATGCCGCGCCGTCCCGGATGACTTGCCGTCGCAAACACTGGCGCAATCAAAATTGCGTCGGCACCGAACCTTGCTGCCGCGCAAACTGAAGCCACGCCGTGAGCCGAACCCGTCACCAGCCAACGCGGATTGCGTGCCCGCGCCGCCGCGATCGCCGCCATTCGCTTTTGCGGCAAGTGCACCCCGTCGGCGCGCACGCGTTGCGCCATTTCCAAGTCGTCCGCGATAAGAAGCTTCACACCCCGTGCGGCGCATGGGCCGGCGAGCTGCCGCGCCAACGTCTCTCGCTGATGCAAATCGCGATGGCGCACGATGACCGCGCAGCCTCTAGGCAACGCACACACGGCTTCGGCCCAATCCACGTCGCGCTCGTCATCCGTCATCAAGATGATCGGCGGCAAACCTCGCCCGCGCGCATTCCGCGCGTTGAGCTGCGCGGCTGCGCGTGCGAGTTTCGTCCGTGCTTCGTTCAAAGATCCGTGTCGCCCCATGACGCCAAACCTAGTCGCTCAATCGCTTTCGGCCAACCTCGCCGACGTGCGCGCGCATGTGGCAAAGGCGGCCGAGGCCGCGGGACGTAAGTCGTCGGACGTCACACTCATCGCGGTCAGCAAAACGCACGACGCCGAAACCGTTGCCGCCGCAATCGCTGCCGGCCAGCTGGTGTTCGGCGAAAATCGCGTCCAAGAAGGCAAGGCCAAATTCCCACTACTAAAGTCGGCGCACCCCGCACTTGAACTCCATCTGATCGGCCCCCTGCAAACGAACAAGGTGCGTGACGCCGTCGCCCTGTTCGACGCCATTCACACCGTCGACCGCATTGGTCTCGCAGAAGCGCTTTCAGCCGAATTGAAACGCACGGGGCGCACGCCGACATTATTCGTCCAAGTCAACACCGGCGAAGAAGAGCAAAAGGCCGGTGTCGCGCCACGCGAAGCGCTGGCGTTTGTCGAGCAATGCCGCACCCAATACGGACTTCAGATTGCGGGCTTGATGTGCATCCCACCAGCGGACGAGGAACCCGCGATGCACTTTGCCTTGCTGCTCAAACTGGCGCGTGATGCAGGTCTCAAGGAACTCAGCATGGGCATGAGCGGCGACTACGAAACCGCCATTCGTTTCGGCGCCACGCATGTTCGCGTCGGCAGCGCCATCTTTGGTGCGAGATCCGCCGTTACAGCGGCGTAGCGTTACCGCCCAAGGCCTGCGCCGATGCATAGGCGCGCTGCGCCCGAAACGGATCGTCGCCACTGCCCTTCGCATCGAACAACGATGTAATTGTCTCGTCGACGCTTTCGCCTGTAAGGCCTTCGAACGCTATGGTGCCAAGTGTGCCCAAAAAGCCGAACAAGCCGCCGAACAATGCACCGCCCGCAAGCCGCGCCGGCGCCTGAATTTCGTCGCCCGTCGCTTCGCGATAAAGCGTGCCGATCAGCGGCAAATGCTGCAGCGGATTTATGACATCCAGAAAATCGTCGAACCCGAACCCGTCGCCCTCTCTCTTAACGGAAGGTTGCGGCATGGCGTCGAACGCTGGCGGCAATATTGACGTCGGGGCAGAGATCATCCCTCGACCGACGCAAACACCGCGCCACGCCGAACGCGGCGGAAAACCTCGAAACACAGAGACCGCAATGCGTACACCGGGAAATTCTTGCCGGCCTAATAGGTATGTCCGGCTTTCGCCTTCTTCGTCGCCAAGTAAGCTTCGTTGTGCGGATTGGTCGGAAAGCTGTGCGCAACGCGTTCCACCACGTCGATACCGAACCCCGACAACGCTGCCACCTTCTCGGGATTGTTGGTCATTAAGCGCACCGCGGTGAAGCCGAGGTATTTCAGCATCTCCGCCGCCGCCGCAAATTCGCGCTCGTCCGCTTCGAACCCCAAGCGCTGATTGGCCTCGATGGTATCGAAGCCTTGGTCTTGCAGCTCATAGGCTTTGAGCTTGTTGATCAGCCCGATCCCGCGGCCTTCTTGCGCCAGATAAAGCAGCACCCCGGCGCCGGACTTTCCGATGGCCGCGATCGCCCCACGCAGCTGATCGCCGCAATCGCATTTGAGCGATCCCAAAAGATCGCCCGTCAAACACTCCGAGTGCAGTCGCACCAAAACCGGCCCGGGCGGTTCCGGCGCGCCGATGATCAACGCAAGATGCTCGCGTCCGCCGCTCAGAGGTCGAAACGCCAGAACGCGTGTATCCTCCGCATTCGCCAGCGGCAGCCGTGCCCGCGCTACCGTGCTGAACATTGTGTTTGCGCGCGAGTCGTGTTGCAAGATGTCGGCTGCCGATACGGTTATGAGTCCGTCCCGTTTTGTAAGCCGCGCCGCGATCTTTGCATCGATGGGCACTTCGAGCACCGCGGGCAACAATTCGGCGATCTTGGCGAGTTTCACTGCCGCGGTCGCCGACCCCGAAAGGGGCGACCGCTCGGCCTGCCAAGGGCCCATCATCGGATCGCGCATGTCGCGCGTGGGGTCGGCCAGCACCCGTGCTGCCCGCGCCGCTTCTTCGCGCGGCAACGGCACCGCCACGACATCTTCCGTATAGAGACGAATCTTGAGCGTTTTCGCCCGGTTATGGGTCAAGAGCGCGTGTGGCAAACCACCCGAAGCCAGTGTCATCGCCTTCAACAAACTGTCATTCGCAAGCTCCGCCGCTGCGATCAGCGACGGTTTTCCGTGCCTCGGCATCACAATGACCGGCAATCCACGGCGCAATTCGGCCGCCGCGCGGTCGACCGCCAATGCCGCACGATCGGCCAGCACCGCAAACCCCACAGTCGCGTTTACCTTCGCCTTTCGAGGGGCAGGCATCCGCGTTCTTTTGCGTGCTATCGATTTCATGCCTCTCCCGCACTCCAAGCCGGATTTGCTATAGCTTACACATCTACCCTCGCAAATGATTTGGGGCCGACCAACCCCAAAGACTTACCGCACAAGGCTACCCGAAATGACGACGCCCCGCCGCGTACTCCTTGTCGACGACGACAACGCCCTCCGCGAATCGTTGAAAGAGCAACTTGATCTTCAGGCCGAATTCATCGTTAGCGACGCCGCAACCGGCGCCTCGGGTTTGGAAAAGGCGAAGACCGAACTCCCCGACCTCATCATTCTCGACGTCGGCCTGCCCGATCTCGACGGTCGCGAAGTTTGCCGCCTCATGCGCAAAGCGGGCGTTCGCTGTCCGATTATCATGCTGACCGGTCACGACGGCGAAGCCGATCAGATCTTGGGGCTCGAGGCGGGCGCCAACGATTACGTCGCAAAACCCTTCAAATTTAGCGTTCTTTTGGCCCGAATCCGTGCCCACTTGCGCAGCCACGCGCAAAGCGAAGACGCAGTTTTCAAAATTGGCCCTTACTCGTTCCGCCCTTCGGCAAAGCTGCTGACCGGGCCGAACAATTCGAAGGTCCGCTTGACGGAAAAAGAAACGTCGATACTGAAATTTCTGTATCGCGCCGGCGACAAAGTGGTTGGCCGTGAAGTGCTGCTGCATGAAGTCTGGGGCTACAATCCCGCCGTCACCACTCACACGCTTGAAACGCATATCTATCGGTTGCGTCAAAAGATCGAAAATGATCCGACCCACGCAAAGCTTCTCGTAACGGAAAGCGGCGGCTACCGCCTCGTCCCATGAACGACGTTTTAGACTTGGCGGAACGTTTTTTCCGCGCGGTCGAACGCGGCGACATCGATCAACTTCGCGCGATCTATGCCCCCGATGCGCTCATCTGGCACAACCACGACCGCAAAGAACAAACGGTTGAAGAGAACCTTCGGGTCCTGAGCTGGGTCGCCAAGAATCTGACGGATCGCCATTACCGGGTTCAACGTCGGGTCGCCATTCCCGGCGGCTTTCTGCAACAGCACGTCCTCGAAGCCAACACGGTCGGCGGACCCTTTTCCATGCCCGCATGCATCGTTGTGCAAGTGATCGACGGGCGGATTTCACGGCTTGAGGAATACTTGGATTCTGCGCAAGCGGCACATTTGGCAAACCTCACCAGTGGCGGAACGGCAACGAAAGCCGCGCTGTCAAAAGATGGGCCTTGATATTCGCGCCCCTACCTAGTATGTAGTTCACACTATAGTCTGATTACCTATGGGGCGGACCTATGACCAGTTTCTTGATGAGAATGGCGTTGGCGGGCTTGTTAACCGTCGCCTCGGTGCTCGGCCTCGTCGGCATTTCCGGACTCATCATTTTTGCTGACGTCCAACGCCCACAGCCGGCGGCGATCGTCCAAAGCCAAAGCCCCGGACCATCGGTGGACTCCGGCGCACTCACATTCTCGGGACCCAACCAATGAGCTTATTTTTGAAACTCGGCCTCGTCGGGGTTGCCGCCGGCATCGGCGGCGTCGCCAGCCTGTCTCAGCTCAACGGCGTTGGCATGGCATCGACCAGCGCCATGCCAAGCCTCACCGGCCTTGCCAGTCTGGTTGGCATTGGTGCCACGGCGGCCGGATCGGGCGGTCCCGTAGACCAAACCTTTGCGGTGCGTCGCGTCCACATCGACAAGATGGTAGCTCAAGTCGAACTGGTCACCATTCCTCAGGGCCCGGTCCGCGTTCAAGCCAGCGGTCTGCCGGACACGATGAAGGAATTTCACGTCCGGGCCGTGGGCGACGAAGTGATCATCCGCCTCGATAAGGAGGAAGAAGATGCTTGGTTCCCGTGGAATCTGTTCAACATGTGGTCGCACGATCGCAAAGTGAACGATCTCAAGCTCCGCATCTCCGCGCCGCTCGGCACGCCATACGATATCGAAGACATGGTCGGGTCGATCAATGCCGGCGACCTCGACGCACCGTTGCGTCTCGACGGAAGTTCGCTGACCGCTCGCTTCGGCCGCGTCCAAAGCGCCAAAGTCAGCGTGGCCGGCTCCGGCCGCATAACGGTCGGCGCCATCAAAGAGACGCTCGATCTCGAAATTGCCGGTAGCGGCCGCTTCGAAGCGCCCTCCGCAGCCGCGGCCCAAATCGAAATAGCAGGCGGCGGCGACGTCATTTTGGGCCCGCTTGTCGGCGGCTTAAGCGCCGAAATCGCAGGCTCGGGCGACGTGCGCGCCGCTCAAATCAACGGACCGGTCGATATCGAAATTGCGGGCTCGGGCGGCGTGATCATCGACGGCGGCCGCGCGACGTCGTTCTCGGTCGATATTGCCGGTTCGGGTGACGTATTGTTCAAGGGCGAAGCGGTCAATCCCGACGTTAGTATAGCGGGCTCCGGCGATGTAAAAGTCGGGTCTTACTCCGGCCATCTGTCACAAGAAATCATTGGCTCCGGCAAGTTCGAAGTCATGAACCCGGGCTCGCCCCAACAACCGGCGCCCGCAGGGTCAACACCGCCGGTAGCGCCGTTGCCTCCGGCCGCGCCGAAACCGCCGAGCAAGTTCTGATCTAAGCAGCAGCTGCCGTCCTTCGTTCGTCGTCCGCCGCCAAGCGGGCGGGCGATAACCCATCCTTTGAAACGGAGACGTCGAATGTCGCTCAAGGTCGCCGTCGCCCTTGCTGTATTCGCGAGCATCGCTGTACCGCAATCCGTGAGCGCGGAACCCGCAACGCCACGACCCGCGATCGACGCCATGGCGCCGCTTTGGTTGAAAAAACACTACGTTCCCAGCGTCTCGATCGCCGTCATCGAAGATGGCAAACTCGCCTGGATTGCGGCCTACGGCGAGCAGAGCCCCGGCGTACCTGCCTCGCCGGCGACCCTCTACAACATCGCGTCGATGACCAAACCGATCTCGGCCGAAGTCGTCATGCGCTTGGCGGCGCAAGGCAAGCTCTCGCTCGACGAGCCGATGGCGGCCCATTGGCTCGACCCCGACATCGCCAAAGATCCGCGCAGTCAGCGTCTGACGCCCCGCCTCAGCTTGATCCACCGCACCGGCTTTCCGAACTGGCGCCGCCAAACCAACAAGGTGCTGACGTTCAAGTTCGATCCGGATACAGACTCGTCCTACTCCGGCGAGGGATACGAGTACTTGGCGAGATTCGTCCAAGCCAAACTGCAGGAGCCCTTCGACAAGCTGGCCGAGCGTTTGATCTTTACGCCCCTCGGCATGACGAAAACGTCCTACAGCAAACGCGACTGGTTCAACGCCCGCGTCGCCTTGCCCTTCGATCGCAAGTTCCTGGAGCCCGACTTCGCCAACCCGTGGGTCGCCTCCGACCTCGCCTACACAACGCCGTCCGATTACGCGAAATTCATGATCGCGGTGATGAAAAACGAAGGCATCACCGCGGCGCTCGCAACTGAGCGCCTAACGGTCGTTGACAACGCCGCGCCGAAAGTCTGTTCGGATGGCGATCTGACCGGCGACGCCTGTCCGCAGAGCGTCGGCTTCGGCTTGGGCTGGGGCGTCATTCGCTACCAGAACCAAACCGTGGTGATGCACGGCGGCTCCGATCCCGGCGTGAAGACACAAGGCTATTTCGTCCCTGAACGAGGCTTCGGGCTAATCATGTTCACCAACGGCGAAAACGGCAACAAGGTCATCCGCGACGCCGCCGACGCGATCGACCCGGCCTCACCCTACGTCGCGTTCCTGGCGATGCAGGCGAAGTAGCATCACTCGTACCGAAGCGCCTCGATCGGATCGAGGCTTGCGGCGCGGCGCGCCGGGAAGAAACCGAACACGATTCCAACGGCGGCCGAAAACGCGAAAGCAACCACCACGACCCACGGGCTGAACACAAACGGCACCCCAATCGCGTAAGCAATCGCCGCCGATCCGCCG
>JAIOQG010000237.1 GCA_021413465.1 Alphaproteobacteria bacterium
AACGCCTGAGCGATTTCAGATACGCAATAAGATCGTCGATCTCTTCCGGCGGGAACACAAACTCAGGCATTTGCCTGAGGCCTTTGTGACCGACCAGAATCCCTTCGGCAAACGCCTCTGCCAGTCCTTCCACGTCGTACTTGTCGTTGAGCGTGCGCAAGGGCGGCGCGGGCGGGTAGGGGCTGTCGCCCATGGGACCGACCGCATGGCACGAACTGCAACGCGCCTGCACCAGCGCGCGGCCGCGTTCCACATCGCCGCGGTCGACGAATGAATTCTCCGTGGCAAACGCGCCGCTGCTGAACGCGCAACTCGCCACCAATCCCAAGCCCACAATGCGCATGTCTCTCGCTCCGCCGTCTCGATCGACACTAGCACGTCATTCAGCCCCTGCGCAGGACGATTCTAGAACAGACCTTCGATCAAACCTGCCGCATTCAGATGAATAGCGTTCGCTGCGGGCACGCGCGGCAAACCCGGCATCGTCATGATGTCTCCGGCGACGACGACGACGAATTCCGCCCCCGCCGACAGCCGCACCTCGCGAACAATCAGTCGGTGGCCCGAAGGCGCGCCCTTGAGGCTGGCATCCGTTGAGAACGAGTATTGTGTCTTGGCAATGCAAACCGGCAGCGCTCCAAAACCCTGCGCCTCAAGTTCTTTGAACCGCGCGCGGACTGCTTGGTCGGCGTCGATCTCGCCGGCGCCGTAGATCGCGGTGGCGACGGTCCGCACCTTGTCCCACAGTATCATGTCGTCGGGATAAAGCGTTTTGAACTTGGCCAAGTCGGAATCGCAAAGCCCGACCACGTGCCGCGCGAGACTTTCAGCGCCTTTACCGCCGTCGCTCCAATGGGTGCACTCGAATGCTTCGGCCCCATTCTCGCGCGCGCAGGCCTTCACCGCTTCGATTTCCGCGTCGCTGTCGTGCGCGAACCGGTTGATCGCAATGGCCGGCGGAATACCGAAGCCTTTTACGTTTTCGATGTGGCGCACCAGATTCGTGCAACCCGCTTTGACCGCAGCCAAATTTTCTTCGTTCAAATGCTCCTTCGCAACGCCGCCGTGCATCTTCAGCGCCCGCACCGTCGCCACAATCACCGCCGCGGCGGGTGCCAGCCCCGCCTTACGGCATTTGATGTCGAAGAATTTCTCGGCGCCCAGATCGGCGCCAAACCCAGCCTCAGTGACCACATAGTCGCCGAGCTTCAACGCGGTTGTCGTCGCCAGCACGGAATTGCAGCCATGCGCGATGTTCCCGAACGGTCCGCCATGCACGAACACGGGATTGTTCTCCAGCGTCTGCACCAAATTGGGCATGAGCGCATCTTTGAGCAAAACCGTCATCGCACCGTTGGCGCTCAACTCGCGCGCCGTCACGTTCTTGCGTTCGCGCGTCTGCCCCACGACGATGTTGCCGAGCCTGCGCTCGAGATCTTTCAAATCGCGCGCCAGACAAAAGATCGCCATCACTTCGGACGCGACCGTAATGTCGAACGCAGTCTCTCGCGGGAAGCCGTTGCTGACGCCGCCGAGCGAGCTCACGATCTGGCGCAGCGAGCGATCGTTCATGTCGAGCGACCGGCGCCACGACACGCGGCGCGGGTCGATCCCCAGCTCGTTGCCCCAATAAATGTGATTGTCGATCATCGCCGCAAGCAGATTGTTGGCGGCCGTGATCGCGTGGAAGTCGCCGGTGAAATGAAGATTGATGTCCTCCATCGGCACCACTTGCGCATAGCCGCCGCCGGCCGCACCGCCCTTCATGCCGAA
>JAIOQG010000238.1 GCA_021413465.1 Alphaproteobacteria bacterium
CGACCTTGCCGTAGTGATGAACCGCCGTTGCAGGCTCGCGCGCGAGTTCGCGCCAATTGTTGATTTCGTCGCCCAAGAGATTCGTCATCACCGCATCCGAATGCCGCGTGGGATCGCCGAGCGGCCATCCGCATACGGCGCGAACATGCTGTTCGAATTGGCTCACGGTGCAGCCGTCGATCGTCCAATGGCCCGAATTGTGAACGCGCGGCGCGACCTCGTTGACCAGCAATCGTCCCTCGCGCGTCTCGAACATCTCGACAGCCATCACGCCGACATAGTCGAACGCGCTCAGCAACTGCGACGCAATCTTCGTCGCCTCGGCCTTCAGCCGTTGCGGCGCGCGCGCTGGCGCCAGCGTCGTGCGCAGGATGTGGTTCTCGTGCCGGTTCTCGACCAGATCGAAGCACGCGACGCTTCCGTCCGTAGCGCGCGCCGCCACGACCGACAGCTCGCGCGTGAAATCGACAAAGCCTTCCAAAATGCACGCCACGCGCTTGAGTTCGTCCCATGCCGCAGCCAATTGGCTGTCCGCGCGCACGATCCGCTGCCCCTTGCCGTCATAACCAAGCCGCGCCGTTTTCAATACCGCGGGCGTACCCACCGCCTTCAAAGCCGCGTGCAGCGTTTCATCCGACGTGATCAGCGCGAACGGCGCCGTACCGATGCCGAGATCGCGCGCGAAAGACTTCTCCGCAAAGCGGTCTTGGATGACGGTCAATGCCTTGGGGTTGGGCCGCACCGATTTGAGCGCGCTCAACACCGAAGCGGCGTCGCCGGGCACATTCTCGAACTCGTAAGTGACGACGTCGACGGCGTGCGCGAACCGCGTCAGCGCCGCGTGATCGTGATAGTCCGCAACGACATGCGAATCCGCGACCTGAAATGCGGGGCTGTCTTTCTCCGGCGCATAGATCGCGCATTTCAACCCAAGCCGCGCCGCCGCCATGGCCAACATGCGGCCCAATTGTCCGCCGCCCAAAATGCCGATTGTGCCGCCGGGTGGGATCACCGAATCAGTCGCCGACATGGTCCTCGTCGACCGGCGCTTCGGGCACCTCTGCCGTCTGTCGCGCGCGGAAAGCCTCAAGCCGCTTGCCGAGTTCCTTGTCGCCGAGCGCCAAGATCGCAGCCGCAAGCAACGCCGCGTTGATCGCCCCGGGCTTGCCGATCGCAAGCGTCCCGACCGGAACGCCGCCCGGCATCTGAACGATAGACAGCAAACTGTCGAGGCCGTTGAGGCCCGTGGCCGCGACCGGCACGCCGAGCACGGGCAATGTCGTCATCGATGACGTCATGCCGGGCAAATGCGCGGCGCCGCCGGCACCGGCGATAATGACCTTGAGACCGCGCGCCTTCGCGCCGCGCGCATAGGCAAACAGCCGCTCCGGCGTGCGATGGGCCGACACGACGCGCGCCTCGTATTTGATGCCGAGCTTGTCGAGCATCCCTGCCGCTTCTGACAGGATGGGCCAATCCGAGCGGCTGCCCATGATGATGCCGACATCGGCGCCGCTGCGATCGATTGTTGAGCTGAGATCTTTGTTGGCCATTTTGGCCATGGCTTCCATTTTCTGGAGCGAGCGCGCCCCACAAGAACCAAGAAGCGCCGGACTATAGAGCGCTCGCGCGCGAAGTGAAACCCGCCTGCCGGAAGACGGCTAGCGTCCCGTTAAGCATTTGGTCGCAGCTTTGCACTTAACGCTTCAAAGTCTTACCGTCACACGCTGGCGACACCGGCCAAGAAGGGCCTCATGAAGATCACGGGAAATCGTCCAAGCGGCCCGGCTGCCGTCGGCACCCAGGCCTACAAATCCGTTCAGCGGGCGACCGGCGCGACCAGTGGCTCGGCGGCGAAATCCACCTCCGACATTTCAAGCGTGCTCGGCATCCCCGACGTTGAGTTCACGCCGCGCGTGCGCGACGCGATCATGACCCTGATGGCCGAAGTCGATCGCCTGCGCCAAGACCTCGAGCAAACGAAAAAGCGTCTTGAGTCGGCGGAAACCGCGGCCGACCAAGACGGCCTCCTGCCGGTTTTGAATCGCCGCGCCTTCGTTCGCGAGATGTCGCGTCTCATCTCGTTCGGCGACCGCTACAATCTCAACGCCAGCCTGCTTTATTTCGACCTCGACGGCTTCAAGTCGGTGAACGACAGCTTTGGTCATGCCGCCGGCGACGCCGCGCTCCATCACGTCGCCAATTTGTTGATCGCGAACGTCCGCGAGTCCGACATTGTCGGCCGCTTGGGTGGCGACGAATTCGGCGTCATCTTGGCCAAGGCCGATCAAGTTCAGGCCGATAAGAAAGCGAAGTCTCTCAACGATCTCTTCCACGCCCAGCCGTTCGAATGGGACGGCAAGCCGCTCGCTCTGTCTTTCGCCTACGGGGTTCATGCCTTTAAGAAGGGCGAAGATGTCGAACGCGCGATGGAAAATGCGGACAAAGCGATGTACGCCGCCAAGCGCGAGAAAAGCGCAAAGTCATAACGCCTTCGCCGCCTACGCGATAATATCCGGCACGCAATCGTCTTCGATGCGCGAAATCTGATCGCGCAGCATCAGCTTGCGCTTCTTCAGCCGTGTGAGATGCAACTGATCGTGCGCGCCCGCGGTGATGATGGCCAGAATCTCTTCGTCCAACTCGCGGTGTTGTTGGCGCAAAACGGCAAGCTTTCCCGACGTTACCTTGTCGAGCGTATCGTTCGCCGGCGAATTGCTCGACGCATGGCTGCCGCTCACGACGGTTAAGCCGCACTTTTCTTCGCTCTCGCCATCCGTCGAAGATGTCATGATGTGTGAACGGGCCAACTTTCAATATCGATCAGCGGAAAAATTCTACCATAACGATTCTAGCGGTGTCTCGGTTCTTTCGCACCGCCGCATCGCGAAAGCTCCTTAAGATTCAAATACTAAGCCGTTGCGCACTGTGTGCGGTGCGTTAAGACCTTATTTGCGTAATCGCAAAACGGGCGCTGACAACCGCCGAATTTTATGTTTTAGTTTGGTGCTCTAAAACGGAGGCACTTACATGGGCCTAGAGTCGCATATCCAGGAACTCGCGGATAAGCACCACCGACTGGACGAACAAATCCACAAGGAACAGCACCGTCCGCTCCCCGACGATCTCATGCTCGCCGAACTGAAAAAGCGAAAACTCCGACTCAAAGAAGAAATCGAACGCCTTCGAATAGAAATCAACTGAAGGCCGTTCCACCGCTCAACTCACATGTGACAATGCGTTAAGCCGCAGCGCGCTCGGGTCTTTTGAGCGCGCTGGCGAGTGCGACCGCTATTGTGTGCTTGAGTGAGTTACGTGCGCGCCCGCAGCTTGAATTTCTGAATCTTCCCCGTCGACGTCTTCGGAATTTCGCCGAAGACGATCGTGCGCGGCACCTTGTAAGCGGCGATCTGACTGCGCACGAAGGCGATGATCTCCTCGGCGGTGGCGTTGGCGCCGGGCCTAAGCTCGACGAACGCGACAGGCGTTTCGCCCCATTTCTCGTCTTGCTTGCCCACAACCGCGGCGAAGGCAATCGCCGTGTGCTTCATCAACACGTCTTCCACTTCGATCGAGGAAATATTCTCGCCGCCCGAGATGATGATGTCTTTCGAGCGATCTTTGAGCTGGATGTAACCGTCCTTGTGCCACACGCCCAAATCGCCGGAATGGAACCAGCCGCCCTTGAACGCTTCGGCGCTCGCCTTCGGGTTCTTCAAATAGCCCTTCATCACCACGTTGCCGCGGAAGAAGACCTCGCCCATCGTTTCGCCGTCGCGCGGCACGTCTTTCATCGTTTCCGGGTCTTTGATCGCGAGCGCTTCCAGCACGGGATAACGCACGCCTTGGCGCGCTTTGATCTTGGCGCGTTCCTCGCCGGGCAGCGCGTCCCATTCGCTATGCCAAGCGTTGACGACCGCGGGCCCGTAAGTTTCGGTCAGGCCATAGACGTGATGCACCTGGAACCCCGCCGTCTCCATGCGCGCGAGCGTCGCCGCCGGCGGTGGCGCGGCGGCGGTCATGAACTCGACCTTGGTTTTCAAGTGCTTGCGTTCGGCATCGGTGGCGTTGACGAGCATGCTCATGATGATCGGTGCGCCGCACATATGCGTCACGTCGAAGCGCGCGCAGGCATCGAACATGCTGGCGGCATTGACGCGGCGCAAACACACATGCGTGCCCGCCACGACGGAGATCGTCCACGTAAAGCACCAGCCGTTGCAATGAAACATCGGCAGCGACCACAGATAAACCGGATGCGCCCGGATCGAGGCGGCAATGACGTTGCCGAGCGCCAGCAGATAGGCGCCGCGCGAATGGAACACGACGCCCTTTGGGTTGCCCGTCGTGCCGCTGGTGTAATTCAGCGTGATAGCCTGCCACTCGTCCTCGGGCAGCTCCCACGCAAAGTTGGCGTCGCCGGTTTTCAGGAACGCCTCATAGTCCATTTCGCCGATCAACTCGCCGCCGTCGAATTGCGCGTCGTCGATGCCGATGACGAACGGTTTGGCTTGGCACAGCTTCAACGCCTCGCGCGCCAACGCCCCGAACTCCCGGTCCACGATCAACGCCTTTGCCTCGCCGTGATCCAGGATGAAGGCGATCTCCTGCGCGCTCAGGCGGTAATTGATGGCGTTCAACACGCCGCCCGTCATCATCACACCGTAATGCGCGTCGAGCATCGCGGGCACGTTCGGCGCGATAACCGCCACCGTGTCGCCGAGCCCGACGCCGCGCTTGGCCAACGCCGAGGCCAGGCGGCGTGTACGCGCGTAGAATTCCTCATAGGTGAAGCGCACATCCCCGTGCACGATCGCGACGGTCTTGGGAAAGGTCGACGCGGCACGTTCCAAAAACGTCAGCGGCGAAAGCTGTTGGTAGTTCGCCGGGTTCTTGTCGAGATCCGTCGTGTAGGGGTTGCTCTTGCGTCCGCCGGTCATGCGCAATCCTCAAGGTCAGTCGGTTGGGGCGGAACGTATCGAACGCATCCCTCAGCGGCAACACACGAACGCGCCACAACGTCGCGAGCGCTCGCGGGCCTGGCAACGGCGTCCCCGATTGGCTAGAGCTAGCCGCACATGAACACCCGCGTCACCTCAGCCGATCTCGCCCGCATCGCACCTTTGCTGGCGACCGCCGTCATCATGCTGGTCGCGAACGGCCTGCAAGGCACGCTGGTGCCGGTCAGGGCGCACTACGAAGGCTTTTCCTCGACCGCGATCAGCTTCATGGGCGCCGCCTATTTCGCCGGTTTCGTCGTGGGCTGCATGCTCTGCCCGCGGCTCATCCATCGCGTCGGCCACATTCGCACCTTCGCGGTGTTGGGCGCGATCACGGGCGCCATCGTGCTCGGCCACGCGCTCGTCGTCGGACCCATCGTGTGGGGCGTGTTTCGCGCCGGCATCGGCTTTTGTGCCGCCGGCATGTTCGCGGTGCTCGAAGGCTGGCTCAATCAGAGTGCGGGCAATGCCATCCGCGGCCGCATTTTCACGATGTACGCCACGTTCAACAATCTGGCGCTGCTCGGCGGACAATATCTGTTCACGCTCGAAGACGCGCGCTCGCATATTTTGTTTTCGCTCTGCACGATCCTCACCCTGCTGTGCCTGATCCCGGTCGGCGTGACGACGCAAGCCGAACCGCAGCGCGCGGGCGTGGCGCGTTTGCGCTTGCTGCGGCTTTATCGGCTCTCGCCCGTCGGCGTCATCGGCGCCATCGCCGTCGGCCTCACCAGCGGCGCGTTCTGGACCTTGGCGCCGGTCTATGCCGAAGCGCGCGGCCTCAGCGGCGATGGTGTGGCGCTATTCATGTCGATGGTGATTTTGGGCGGCGCCATCGCGCAATGGCCGCTCGGGCGCCTCTCCGACTTCACCGATCGCAGACTGATCATCGGCGTCGCCACGGCCGCGGCCTCGATTGCGGGCCTGATGCTGGCCGTCGCCGCCCCTTTTGGGATTGAGGCACAAACCTGGCTGCTCGCTGGCGGCATGCTCTACGGCGCGACAGCGTTTCCCATCGGCTCGCTGACGAACGCGCACCTGAACGATCACGCCCGCCAGGAAGAGATGACCGAGTTTGCCTCAAGCAATCTGTTCGTCTACGGCACCGCCGCCGCCATCGGCCCGATCGTCGCGGCCGGCGTGATTTATGTCGGCGGCATCAGCGCGATTTTCTTCTACACGGCGGCGATGCACGCAAGCCTCGTCGGCTTCGTGCTCTACCGCATCCTGGTCCGCGCCCCCATTCCCACCGCCGGCCGCGAACCGTTCGAAGTCGAACCCGTGCAACCGGCGCCCATGCACATGGCGCCGGAGCCGGTGGCGGCGAAGGGTTGAACTCTTACGACTTGTCGGTCGGCTTGTCGGTACCGCGCACGCGCTGGAACGAGGCGAACACCGACGCCGGGTCGTATTTCATTTGCGGCGCGTCTTCTTCCTCGGGCTTTTGCTCGACCGCATCGCTCGCGGGCTTGAGCGAGGCGCCGCGCAGTTCCGGCGGCGTGTTCTTCAATTTGCGCGCCGACGCTTTCTCGACCGCAAGATCGAGCTCGAGCTGCGAACACAAGCTCAACGTCACAGGATCCACCGGCTTGATGTTGGCGATGTTCCAATGCGCGCGCGAACGGATCTTTTGGATCGTGTCCTTGGTCGTGCCGACCAGCTTGCCGATCTCGATGTCGGTCAGTTCCGGATGATTGCGCACCAGCCACGAAATCGCATCGGGCCGGTCCTGGCGCCGCGACACCGGCGTATAGCGCGGGCGGCCTTTGCCGGACGTCGTTTCGGGCATCTCGACCGGCGACTTCGTCATGACCAGACGCTTACGCTGATCTTTTTCCGCCGCCGTGATTTCGTCGCGCGTCAGCTGCCCCATCATCACGGGGTCGAGCGGCACGATCTTCTCGGGGTGCATATCGTCGGCCATCGCCTTGATCTCAAGCGAATGCAGCGCGCAGAACTCTGCGATCTGGTCGAACGTCAGCGTCGTATTGTTGATCAACCACATGGCGGTTGCCTTGGGCATCAGTGGCTTGGACATGGCCAAAATCCTCTCTTAGGGCGCCAGCGGAGTCTATCCGCTAGGCCAGGAAGCACTCACCTCGATGAAGGGGTTCGAGGGCTATATAGTCGTTTGGCGCCCGGGAGGAAAGCGGGGAATCGTAAACCTCACGGCGTCAGCAGAATTTTCCCGATATGACTGCTGCCCGCCATTTTCGCCTGGGCCTCCGCCGCCTTCGCGAACGGAAAAACGCTGTCGACGATAGGCTTAACGCGGCCCTGTTCGATCAGCGGCCACACCTCGCGGGCGAGCGCTTGGCCGATCGCGGCCTTCTCCTCATGGCTGCGCGGACGCAAGGTCGAGCCGGTAATGGTCAGGCGCTTCAACATCAGCATCAGCATGTTCAGCGTCGCCTGCGATCCTTGCTGAAACGCGATGTTCACGAGCCGGCCCTCGGTTTTGAGCAAGCCGATATTCTTCAAGATGTAATCGCCGCCCACCATGTCGAGGATCACATCGACGCCCGCGCCGCCCGTTTCGGCCCGCACCACCTCGACGAAATCTTCCTGGCGATAGTTGATCGCGCGCGCCGCACCCAACGTCACGCACGCCGCGCATTTATCGGGCGAGCCGGCGGTGGTGAACACCTTGTGGCCGCGCGCCGCAAACAACTGAATGGCCGCCGTGCCGATGCCGCTCGACCCGCCATGCACCAACAACGTTTCGCCGGGTGCCAGCCGGGCGCGATCGACCACGTTCGTCCATACGGTGAAATGCGCCTCGGGCAGCGCCGCCGCATCGACCAGCGACACGCCGCGCGGCACGGGCAGGGTGCTGCCCTCATGCGCGAGGCAATACTCGGCATAACCGCCGCCGGCGACCAGAACGCACACCTGATCGCCCACCTTCCAGCGCGACACGCCCGTGCCGATAGCAACCACCGTCCCCGACGCTTCAAGCCCCAGGGTTTGCGGCGCCCCGGCCGGCGGCGGATACAGACCTGACACTTGCATCAGGTCGCCGCGATTAATGCCCGCCGCCGCAACCTTGATCAAAACCTCATGCGCACCCGGCACCGGCACGTCGATCTCATGAATGACGGGCCCCGGTTTTCCGTCGATCTGACCGGGAAGGATGGCTTTCATGCGTGCGGTCATGCGGCGGTGGCCTCTTGCGCAAAGTTTGAACGGCGTTTGAATATCTATCGGTTGCAAGGGCGACAACGCAAAGGGAACCGGCCATGGCCTTCGACGATCTCGAACCGAAAACGAAGAAACCCGTCTTGGTCGACCTCAGCCTCATGTCAATCGGGGATTTGACAGCCAGGATCGTTGAATTCGAAACCGAGATCGCGCGCATGAAACAAACGATCAAGGACAAGGAAAATCAGCGCGGCGTCGCGGATTCGCTCTTCAAGAAGGGCTGAGCGCCGAAAAACCGCACATCAATAGGCAATCGACATTCGCAAGCCCCGCGAATCACGCTCCTCATGTGCGGGAAGCACAATTCCATCGCCATGCAAGATGTTTTTTGCCGTCAACACCAGAACGCAGGCATCGAACAGATCGTCCGCTTTTGCGCCATTGCCCCTTAATTGCTGCAACCAATCGTCTAAATTCGTGAAGCCTGCTTGGGTCAACAAACGCTTGCGCTCGCGCAAGCCCTCCGGGGTGTGCTTCGAATCAAGCGCCTTGCCGCCGTTCAGCCGCGCGAACGCCAATTCCGGGTGCGCTTCATGCACGCGCGCCTGATCCTGCGGAACAATGACGCGATCTATCTCGTTGATCTTCGGTCGAATGTTCCAAATTTGCTTCGAGAGTCCGCCAAAGCCCTGATCTTTCGACCATTGATTCGCCGCAATCCACTCGCTCTGCGCGAATTGTAGCGCGCCACGCGGCAGAGTTTTGAAAACACGCGACGCATAAGGTGAAAGCAACTTGCGCGCTTCAACTTCACATTGCCGCACGCCGCGTTGCGAGATGCCGATCGGCATATCCACAGCGATGACGTGCGCGCTTAATCTTACGTCGTCCCATTTCGACGCAAAGTGAAGCTCTGCCTCGCTTAAATCGCTGTTTGCCGCGACCGCCAACCAACCGCCTTTGCAACCATCGACGCCTGCAACGCGTTGCATGTGAAGTGGCATGCGCGTGTTAACTCTCTTTCGCGTGACGAGTTGTGCTTTTCGTGCCAAGTTTGGCGCGAACAATGCAAGTCACGTCATCTTAAGCTTGAACTGTGCCGCATCGTTGTCGCTTGATTCGTTTGGGCGTGCGATGTGGAAGTTCAAGGTCGGCTGCTGAGACTTGTCGCTGAAACCTTGGAAGCCTGGGAGTGGTCGCATGAAAAGTTGGATCAAAGGGGACTTCATGGCTTACAAACCCAACGCTGCTGAGCCGCAGATGACGAACGCGCTGACGTTCTCGGGATCGGAACTTTTCAAGCGCACCTTCGAAGAAGGCATGGCGATGGTCGAAGAGACCGCGACCTACCTCGACGGCAAGGGCCGCGCGGAATCGAAACTCCTCCCCTCCAAAGCCGCTCTCGCTTATGCCGGCGAAAGCATGCGCCTGACGACCCGCCTGATGCAGGTCGCCTCCTGGCTTCTCGTCCAGCGCGCGGTCGCTGAGGGCGAAATGTCCATCGACGAAGCCTCGAAGGAAAAATACCGCCTCGGCGCCCGTGAAATCTGCCGCGGCAAGCGCAGCGAAGCGTCCGAACTCCTGCCGCCCAAACTCAACGACCTCCTCGACCGTTCGATGCAGCTCTACGAGCGCGTCGAACGCCTCGACCAGCTTCTCTACGGCAAGGAACCCAGCGTCGTTCCGGGCATGCACGCCCAACTGAACCGCCTCCAGGCGGCGTTCGGAGCGATGCAGTAATCAAGTTTTGGGGTGTCTTAAGACACAAGGGGCGGTCCGCTAAGGGCCGCCCCATAATTTTTGGCGGGGCCGCGGGCGGCGGTCGTCTTGGCATCTGTCAGCCGGCATGAGAGACTGCCCCTGAGGTGAAGAACATGGGCAAATTCGACCGCGTCGCGTCGGCTCTGGAAGCGCTGCCTGAGGCGCGCCGCGAAGAAATCGCCGGCATCATCGAGACGCTTTTTCATGGCGATCTGCATCCTGAAAGCGCGTTGAGCGACGAACAGATTGCCGACCTGCGCGCGAGGGTCGCCAATCCAGGACCGATCGCTTCCGACGACGAAGTCGACGCGTTTTTCGCCCGCTTCAAAGCGTAACTGATGCGGCGCGTCCAATGGCGTGCCGGCGCGCTCGCCGATCTCAACCGCATCCACATTTGGCTGTCCACGTTGGAACATGCCGATCCCGATCGCGCCATTTTTCGCATTCGAACGGCTGCGAACAGCCTGAGTCGGCTCGGCGACATCGGCCGGCCGAGTCGTGTAGTGGGTGTGCGCGAATTGTCGGTTCGACACGCGCCCTACGTGATTGCGTACCGAGTCGAGTCCGACTTGATCGACATTCTTGCAGTGTATCATCATTCGCAAGATCGTTAGCGGAACACGTCCGGTCTACGCGGATGGCGCAGAGGCATGAAAGTGCCAGATCGGCCCCCGCCAGCGGTCGTCGTTCTGTTCCCGCCGCTCGATGTTCGAAACACGTGGCGCCCGGGCGATCGCCTTCGGCCAGAACGAAATGGCAGACAGGTTGCGCACGGCAACGGCCACTTCCCAGCGTCCGGGATGCAGTTCGAATATTTGACGCACCGCCTCGGAGGCGATGCCGTCACGCCGGTATTTTCGCGCCACGAAAAACTCGCCCATGTTGCGCTCGATGCTTTCGCCGCAATGTGAGAGTGAGTTTACAAGCGCAAAGCCCGCAACGCGTCCCTCGACGCGAATGAGCAAGGGCCAACGCTCGGCGTCGCTCCAATACGACGCCATGTGCGGATAGGCGGCAAAGCGGCCCGCCTCGTCGAACTCGAACGCTGTTGCGCCCGGCGCGGCAAATTCGGAAAAATCGTGGACGTAAAACTGAAACAGACCTTCAACGAGCGCTCGCTCGGCGGCGCTCGCTGGAGTAACTGTCACGCCGCGCTTGCTTGAAGTCATCGCGCGACCATGCCCCGCGCGCGCTTGCTTTGACAATACGGCATGGCACTGGCTCTAGTCGCGCCCGACAGCTTATGGATGAAACGATGCCGATGGACGTCGAAACCTATCGCCTTCTGGGCCTCGATCAGCCTGCACCGGCTGAGGCAAACGGCAGGTCGCGCGCCGATTTTCTTCT
>JAIOQG010000054.1 GCA_021413465.1 Alphaproteobacteria bacterium
GAAAGCGTTGGCGTTGCCGTCGAAGGGTTGGCCCGGATCGATTTGATGGCTGATGCCGTGGTGAATGCCCGCAAGCACGGCGGCGATGACGAGATAGGGGTTGGCGTCGGCACTGGCGACGCTGTGTTCGATACGGCGCGCGGGGCCTGGACCTGCCGGCACGCGGATGTTGGTCGAGGCTTTGGAATAGCCCCACTTCTTGTTGCGCGGAAACGCGGCGTTCGAAACGAAGCGGCGATAGGCGTTCACGTTGGGCGCGAACAAAGCGATCGATTCCGCCATGACGGCTTGAAGCCCGCCGATGGCGAAGCGCATGAGGTCGCTGCCTTTGGGCGTACCGTCGTCGAACACGTTCTTGCCGCCGCGATGCTTGATCGTGATTTCGGCGTTCAAGCCGCTGCCGGCGAGATCGAGAAAAGGTTTGGCCATGAAGCTCGCGTCGATACCGTTTTGACGCGCCACGGCGCGCACGACTTGGCGCAGGAAGACGGCGTGATCCCCTGCCCGCACGGCGGCGGCCGCATCCTTGAACGCGATCTGATATTGGCCTTCGCCGGGAAGAGGCGCCGACGCGATGGCGGGCAAAAGCTGCACCGCCGCCGCTTCGGCGATTTCGCTCAAGACCTCGCGCTCGCCATTCCCCGCGCCGGCCGATTTGAGGGCATGAGGCAATCCCGCTTTCGAACGCTCGCGATCCAGGAGATAGAATTCGAACTTCGTAGAAGCGGCGGGAACGAGTTCGAGATCGGCAAAGCGATCGACGACGCGACGCAGGACATTGCGGGGCTCGCCGAAAAAGGGTTCGCCCTGCGCCCCGACGAGTGTCATCAAAACTTGACCGTGCGAACGCTGCGACCAATTGACCCTCGTGAGCGTGCCGGGCACCGGCCACGCGGTGGCGTGGGACGCGTCGGGAGCAGTGGTTGGCGCCGTCGGGTCACTTGCGTCGCCGCGCGCATCTAGGAAGTAAATCGTACCTGGAATCTGCAGACCGGAGGTGAAGGCGCGCACAAGGTCGGCGCGCGCAATGCGCTTGCCGCGCACGGCGCCGCAGAGGTCGGCGAAGACGCAATCGACATATTGGATGCTCTGATTTTCTTGAAGAAATGCTTCCAGCGCGGCGGCATCCAACGGTGACGCGCCGGGTTCGTCCGACCGGTTCGGCCTTTGAACGTTCATCTGTAACTGGCCCCGCGAAGCCGAACCCCTTGGCTTCTTATCGTGCACCGCAGCATAGAGCGTAGGCGGGTTTGGCGGCAACCGGCGATTGTTGCCGCGGCTTACGATTCAGCTATTTTCAATGGCTAACGGTGACGCACGGTGCGGCACTAAGCCCTGCGGAACGGGGGCTCCGGGCGCTTGTTGCCGTTTTGGGAAATCACTAATGTTGCCCTCAAGTCGCGCTTGAACGTGCGGTGGGGACTTTGTGTAAGCGGCGGCACGAGCTGCCGTTTTTTATGCAAATGGCCATACACGTTGACGAACGTGCGACGAGGGGATTCATGGCCACCATGACGGCCATATATGGAGAAAAGAATGAATAGAACCGGTTTGTTTCTCTTTATCGCTGTCGTCATCGTGGCGATCGCGGGTTATTACTTCCTGGTGATGAAGCCGAAGCAAGACGCAGCGGCGACGGACCCGGCAGCCATTGCGGCTCCTGAAGGCACACCTGCCGAAGGCACGGCTCCGGCCGAAGGCGCCCCGGTTGATCCGGCGGCAGCTCCTGCTGAAGGCGCTCCGGTTGACCCGGCGGCAGCTCCTGCCGAAGGCACGCCTGCAGCTCCGGCGGCCGACCCTGCAGCGGCTCCGGCCGATCCTGCAGCGGCGCCTGCCGACCCGGCAGCACCTGCGACGCCGCCAGCTCAATAAGCTGACAGCGACAAACAACACGCTTGACGTGCTTGGGCATGCGGTCCGCTAATTGCGGGCCGCATGTTTTTTTTGTGCCTGCGGCCAAGATATGAATTCAACGGAGGCCTAAAATGAGCAGATCCGGAATCTTCACCGTACTCGCCCTCATCGTGCTGGGGGTCGGCGGCTACTATTACTACGCCACGCAAAACAACATACCGCTGCCGGCGTGGTTGAACTTCGGTTCCAGCAAAACCGCGACAGACGGAACAACCGGCGACGCGGCGACGGCGCCGTCGACGGAAGCCATGCTGTTCACTTTCGAGAACTGGGCCGATCCACCGTTCTTCGCCGACTACAAAGCCAAATACGGCGCGGAACCGCAGAGCGCGATTTTTGCCGACGAAGACGAAGCGTTCGCCAAGATGCGCACGGGCTACAAGCCCGACGTCATGGGACCGTGCAGTTACGAGTTCGGCCGCTGGAAGGAAGCGGGTCTCATTCAGCCGATCGACGTCACGAAGCTGAAACATTGGGCCGACATTCCGGACTATCTGAAAAACATTCCCGGCATGATGAAGTCGGAAACCGAAGCGTGGTTCATTCCGCAGTACTGGGCGAACACGTCGGTGACCTATCGGACGGACCTGGCGCCGGAATATGTCGGCAAGGAAAGCTGGAAAATTCTGTTCGACCCGAAATACAAGGGCCGCGTCGCGGCGCTTGAGGGCGTCGACGACACGGTGGCCCTGATCGCGAAGACGTGGGACATCGACATCTACAACATGACGCCCGAACAGTGGATCGTGCTGCAGGGCAAGTTGCGCGAGTTCGTCGCCAATGCGCGCTTGATTTCGACGGACGACACCTCGCTGACGCAGGCGTTGGGTTCGGGCGAGGTTGTGGCGGCCGTGACGTGGAACCAAACGCCGGCGGCGCTGCGGCGCGAAGGCAAACCGGTTGCATTCATGAACCCGCCGGGCGGCATGTTCACCTATGTCTGCGGTCTGGTTCTGCACGCGGAATCGAAGAACGTCGAAAAAGCGTATGCGTTGATCGACAGCTCGATCTCGCCCGGCGCGATGAAGTATCAGCTTGAAAAGTTGAACAACGGGCCGGCGAACACGAGCATCTTTGCGGACTATACCGACGCCCA
>JAIOQG010000272.1 GCA_021413465.1 Alphaproteobacteria bacterium
ACTCCCTTCACAAAGACGAAACTGATCGATCGCTCGACGACCGCTATGACCTGTACGCAATACCCGTAGAGCAAGTGTCGCTCGACGAGCCCGAGCGTATCGAGAAGGTAACAGTAACGGGCTCGCGCTACGCACCTCGCGAATCCAAGCCTTCAATTCCAGCGTCGCTGATCGCGCCTTATCCGGTGTCCGGAAAATACAGCAACATTCTTCTGTTTGATCGCAGAACAGGCGCTTTTCAAAAACTATTCGACGGTCGCGTGTCGATTTCGCAATTTCAGCGCGGCTGGAACACGAAGCCCGAAGTGCTGGTGATTTTCGCGGCCGATCGTGACAGCGATGGAAACGGCACCATGGACGACAATGACCTTCACGACGTTTACATAATGACGCTATCCGATAGAGCGCTCCACAAAGTCGCGAACATGTCCACAAATCCTTCGGAACTCATTCAAATACCGAACGTCGATTACATCGTCGTCAAAGCGAAAATCGACCATGACCGCGATGGTCGCGCACCTCAATACTCATACGACGAGGACGCGAAACCCGAACCAGATATGCTCTTCCGCATTGACCTAAAATCCTTCACCGCCGCCCCCTTCGTGCCAGATGCAATGGTTCAAGATCTGCAGAAAACCCTGGACGCCGCCCCGGACAAACCTGCTCTACCGACAACGAAATAAGTTACGGTAATTCTATGGCCACCTTCACCGGCCTGCCCAAAGACTTCTTCGCCTTCTTCAAGGAACTCGCGAAAAACAACGACCGCACCTGGTTCGAGGCGAACAAGCAGCGCTACAAAGACGCCGTCGTCGGCCCGCTCTCGGATTTTATGACCGCGATGTCGCCGCGCGTCGCGAAGATCTCCAAGCACATCGTCGTCGACCCGCGCCCGAACGGCGGCTCGATGTTTCGCATCTATCGCGACGTGCGCTTCGGCAAGGACAAGCGTCCGTACAAAGAACATGCCGGCTGCCAGTTCCGCCACGCGCTCGGCAAAGATGCGCACGCGCCGGGCTTCTATATGCACTTCGCCCCCGACGAAGTCTTTTTCGGTGGCGGCGTCTGGATGCCACCGCCCGACGGCCTGCACAGATTGCGCACCGCCATCGCCGAAGGCACCAAAGCGTGGAAGAAGATCGTCGAGGACAAGTCCTTCTCAAAATCCTTCAAAGGCGTTCAGGGCGATACGCTCTCACGCCCGCCGCGGGGCTTCGACGCCGGTCATCCCTACATCGACGACATCAAACGCAAGAGCTTCTTCGTAATGCACGAAAGCTCGGTGAAGACTGCGCAGTCGCCGGCCCTGCTCGACGAGGTGGAAGCGAGCTTCAATACCGCAAAGCCGCTGATGAAATTCCTCTGCCACGCCTTGGACGCGCCGTTCTGATAACTTGTCTGGTCGCTGGCATTGGCCGTTGAGTCGCGGCGGAGAGTCTCATGCGCCTGGCAATGGCATTCCTTTTCATATTCGCGTGGTCGCAGTCCGCGTTCGCCGCAGAGCGTGAACGCTCCATCCTCGTCGGTGGTTTGACCCGCAAGTACGCTCTCATCACTCCCGACAAAGTTACAACGCTTTTGCCGCTCCTCATCGTCTATCACGGCGGAAACCAGTCGTCGCAGAAAGCGCGGCGTTACACGCGTTTCGATGAAATGGCGTCGAAAGAAAACATCGCCGTCGTCTACCCGCAAGGTCTCGACAACAACTGGAACGACGGCCGTAGGTCCGCCGATTTGAGCCAGCGCGCCGCGGCAAATGCCGACGACGTGGAACTCACCAGGCAAATCATCGGCCAGCTTGAGATCGAAGGACTTATCAACGCCTCGCGCGTGTTCCTCGCTGGCGCCTCGAGCGGCGGCATGATGGCCCTGCGCGCCGGGTGCGAGCTCGACACGCGGATCTCGGGGCTCGCCGCCGTCGCTGCTAACCTGCCGGTGGACTGGCGCTGCCGCGCCTCGCGCATGCCCGCTTTGTTTATCCACGGCACCGCCGACACCTACATGCCCTTCGCCGGCGGCCCGGTTTCGCCGAATAGGACGCTGACAGACTGGGGCCGCGTTCGCAGCGTCGATGAAACGATCGCGGAATTCAAACGCATCAATGCCTGCACCGGCGTGAAGGAAACGAAGAGCCTCGACAAAGTGGGCCGCGACAACACGAAAGCCGTGATCACCGACTACGAGTGCAAGAAAGCACCGCTAAAGCACATCGTGATTGAAGGCGGCGGCCACACCTGGCCCGGCGCGCGCGAGAGCATTCTTGGCGATCTCGCATCGGGCAATACCAGCGACGAAGTCGACGCAACGGCGGAAATCTGGTCCTTCTTCAAAGCCTTACCGGCCCGTTAACTCCGCGTCCCAGACGATTTCGGCAACCATCCGTTAATTCGCCCTTCAAGCGAGTTTGCGATGATGCATTACGATCTCTCCCTGTGGGTGCCCATGGCAAAAGTCGCAACGCGCAAAGCGTCTCTCGTCCTCGTGACTGAAGAGCATGACCCAACGGCGTGGGAGGCTTTCGAGGGCGGCGAAACCGAAACCCAATCCTGGCTTGCCGTGGCGCAAGATTTTTGGGGACAGGGTTGTTACGGACCCGGCCAGATGGAAGCCATTCGCCAGGGCGCGAACGGCCTGACCGTCACAAAGAAGCAAATCGTCGGCGCCATCGGTGGCGCACTCGGCGGCGCTGGCGCGATCGCCAACGAAAACAGCACCTACATCGACGTCTTCGATTGCGACGCGGCGGCGCTCGCCTACAAGCAACAGGACACAGGCGTCGCCGGCGCGGGCAAGTTTTTGAAGCTGTTCCCCTGGAACATCGATAAGCCCGAACTCCAGATCGACCGCTATCACAGTTTGATCGCTTCGCGCGCCATATCGCTGGCAACCGATTCGAACGCCATCGTCAAAGTGCTGGCGAAGGCCGTAAAGCCCGCGAGCCAACTCTTCGTCGATGAGCTTTATGCCGTCGACGCCAACGTCGCTGCCTTGATCGCGCAGGCGATAGCCGCGCCCGGACAAAAGCTGCATCTCCAGCCGCAAGACGCGGTCATGAAAGCGTTGAAAGACGAAGGACTTGAACTGCGCTCGGCCGCGTCGGCAAACGACACGCTCATGGACGTCATTCGCAAGGGCCTGACCCGAGGTCAGGAAATAGCCCAGCTCCTAAAAGCGGCACCCCAGCCCTTCCGCAAACAGCGCATGGCAGCTTTCGCCGACGAATTGCAACGCGCCGCCGTGCTTTACCAGGCTTTGGAAAAAGGCTTAGTCACCGCGACCCGCTCGATTCACTACAAGCCGCGCGCGCTTTAGACTCCCGAATTTCTGCCGCTTCTGCCGCGGCGCTTGACAGCGCCTGGCCAATCGCGCAACTCAGCGCAAATTCGCCAAAGCGCACAAACGGCCACCACCATGACAGCCAAAACACGCATCGCAATTCTGGGTGCCAGCGGTTACACGGGCGCCGAGCTCGTGCGTCTGCTGGCGCGCCATCCGCATGTCGAAATAGTGGCGCTAACGGCCGACCGCAAAGCCGGCGAAACGATGGCCGACGTCTTCGGACAATTCGCCATGCTGCATCTGCCGCGTTTATGCACGATCAAAGAAGTCGATTGGTCGAAGATCGACGCCGTGTTCTGCGCCCTGCCGCACGCAACGACGCAAGCCGTCGTACGCGACCTGCCGCAACATGTCCGCGTCATCGACATCTCTGCCGACTTCCGCCTTGAGGACCCGGCGCTTTACCGCGAATGGTACGCGCACGAGCACCAGGCGCTCGAGCAACAAAAGCAAGCCGTCTACGGCCTCACCGAATTCAACCGCGAACGCATTGCGAAAGCGCGCATCATCGCGTGCCCGGGTTGCTATCCCACGGCCGCACTCTTGCCGCTCGTGCCGCTCCTCGAACGCAAGCTGATCGACCCCGACGAAATCATCATCGACGCCAAGTCGGGCGTCTCGGGCGCCGGCCGTGGCGAGAAGCAAGCCAACCTGCACACGGAAGTGTCGGAAGGCATTCATGCCTATGGCATTTCCAAACATCGTCACATGCCCGAGATCGAACAAGAACTGACCAAGGCCGCCGGCACCAAAGTCGCGATCACGTTCACGCCGCATCTCATGCCGATGAACCGCGGTATGCTCGACACGATCTACGTACGCGGCGTGAACGGCGCCACGGCCGAAGGCTTGCACGGCACTCTGGCGCAACGCTTCGAGGGTGAAAACTTCGTTCACGTGATGCCGTTCGGCGAGACACCGCAAACGCGTCACGTCCGCGGCTCGAACCACTGCTTCATCGGCGTCGTCGCGGACGCCAAGACGGGCCGAGCGATCATCATCTCGGCCATCGACAACCTGACAAAGGGCGCCAGCGGGCAAGGCGTGCAGAACTTCAACCTGATGTACGGCTATCCGGAAACCACCGGCATCGACATGTTGCCGCTATTTCCCTGAGGTGGCTTCAACCACCGTGTTGAATAAAACGCCATCGCACCGATCAAAAAGGCTACGGCGCCGATGATCAGCGCTGCGTCGTAGTTGCCCATCGCTTCGTGCACTTTGCCGAAAAGTACGAGTCCCGTCGCCGTCGATAGCGCACCGGCGGTGGCGATCGCGCCAAAGATTGAACTATAATTCTTGAAGCCGAAGCCGCGGCTGACGAAGTAGGCGAGCAGATCGACCTCGGAGCCTTGCTGCAGTCCGATCAGTGCGACCGCAATCGCCGCAAGCAAAAACGACGACTCCGGCACCAACAATAACGCCGCACCGATCGCGGGCACTGCTGTCATGAACGCTGCGACATTTGCCGCCGGAAACCGGTCGAGCGCAAGGCCGGTGACAAGCCGCCCGATCAACAGCCCCACCACATAGATGGACAGTGCGAGCCCCGCCGCGGCCTCGCTCAAGCCCTTGTCGGTGATCATCGGCGCCAGCTGCCCCACCACCCCCGATCCCGGAATGTTGACCGCCACAAGTGCCAGCGCGAGCACCCAAAAGCGTTTCCCGCGCAAAGCGTCGCGCAAGCTGATATCGGCGGTCGCAAGCAGTTCGGGCGTTTTCTCCGGCGCATCCGATAGCGCGTCGCGCACCTCCGCACCCATTGTCTCTCGCGCGCGACCGATCAGCCAGAGCGCAATCGGCAACCCGATGCACAGTGTCACCACAACCAGCGCATAGAGCCCCGCGCGCCAGCCATACATACCGATTAGGATCGTCAACAGGGGCGGCATTACGATTGCGGTGAGCGACACGCCCGCTGCCGATACACCCAACGCCAAGCCGCGCTGCCGGTCGAAGGCGGCGATCACCGGACGGGTATAGGCGATAGCGCCCGTACCGGCGCCGAAAACGCCGCCCATGACCATCAATACGAGATAAAGGGGGTACGAACCGCCGACAGCGGCAATTCCGAAATAAACCACGCACAACATCGGCACGCAGACCAAAACAACGCGCCTGAACCCGACCCGGTCGAGAATCTGGCCGACAACCGAAAGTGAGACGGCCCCCGCCAAGAACGCCACTGCGCCGGCAACCCCAATATCCCCGCGCGTCCAGCCGAACTCCGCGGTGACGCGCGTCGTAAACAGGCTCGCGACCGTCAGGTAAAGCGCGATCCCGGTGCCAAGCCCGACCGCCGCCCCTAAAACAATGCGCCACCCCCGGCGCCACTCCGCAATGTCCGCCGTTTCAAGA
>JAIOQG010000239.1 GCA_021413465.1 Alphaproteobacteria bacterium
TGGCAGGGCGACGAGATCTTGTTCCTCGATATCAGCGAGAAGGAAGCCTATGCCGGGCTTTCCATGGTTCGCCCCGGCGTCGCGGACCAGCGCCCGACGCTGATCAAGCTCGGCGCGAATATTGGCAAGTGGATTCCGTGAACTGTGCCGGCCTCTCACTCGGCGCGCAAATACACCCACCCGTGGACCAAAACGTCTTCGCGCGCGATCGCACCGTCATCGACGACCATCTCCTCCTTGATGGTACAGTCGGGAAAGTCGGAAAGAATTTCCGCTGCCGCCACCGATAGAGCCTCGCGCTCCGCCGCCGAAAGCCGCGCCGCCGCGACCACCGAAAAAACTATCTCCCGCTCGCAAAGCGCCACCTTGATCAGACGCACCGCCGGGCAAATCGCCCCAAGCAACGCCCGTTGCGCCGACAGCCTCAACCGTGGATCGACCACCCGCGTCATGTTCCGCCGCTTCCCTTGATGTGATCGCGCCAAACGCGCCCTCGCCTTGCCACCTTTGTCAGTCCCTCTTAGGAGCCGCCGTGGCCGACGCGCCTTTACCGCCGAAAAAAAAGCCGAACAACGGCAAACTGATCGCGCTCTTGGCCGTTCCCACAGGCCTAATTGTCGCCGGCTGCTTTATCGCGATCTATTTGATGTTGCATTTTGCGGTGCGTGAGATCGACCGTGTCGAGATCGACGGTCAAAAAAATTTGGTCTCAGCCGTGTTCGGCACCATGCGCAAGACGCAAAACGACAAGGTGCGCGACTACGCGTTCTGGGACGAATTTTACGACCAGACCCAAGGCAAACTGGATCCAAAGTGGGCGAACGCCACGCTCGGCCCCTATGCGACCTCCACCTTCGGCCTTGGACACGTCTTAATTTTGACCGCGTCGAACGACATCAAATACGACTATCCGGCCGCGGCGCATGCAGACGAACACTGGTCCAAACGCACCTTAGGCACGCTGCGCAAAATCGCCGGCGACGCCCGCGCCGTATTCCACATCGACAAGCCTACCGCCGTCGACGGCATCTATGTGTTGGAAGGGCGCCCGCACATAATCGCAGCCTCGATGATCGGCCCCGGCACGAGAGAGCGGCGTGTCGCCAAGAACCTCAACCGTCAGGTCCTAATGTTCGTCCAGGAATTGGATGCGGTGGCGCTTCGCGACATCTCCGTCCAATACGGCTTGGCGGACTTGGAAATCCAATCCGAAGCGGCGCACTCCAAAACGGCCTTGGCCATGAGCGCCGGCGGCGAAGCACCCACGGCCTGGATTCAGTGGTCCGGCGCGGGGGCAAGCGGCAAACTGATGGCCATGTTGACGCCCAGCATCGCGAGCATCTTTGTGGCCTCTGTCGTGGCCTTCGCATTCGCCATTTGGCACTGGCTCGGCGTCATCCAACGCTTGCGCCGCGCACAGCTTAAGAACGCGGAGCTTGCGAAAGAATATGCAAGCGCCCGCGACGCCGCCGAAGCATCGAGCCGCGCCAAGTCGGACTTCCTGGCGATGATGAGCCACGAAATCCGCACGCCGATGAACGGCGTCTTGGGCATGACCGGCGTCTTGCTCGACACCGACCTCTCGCCCGGCCAGCGCCGCAGTGCGGCAACCATTCGCGAATCCGCCGAAAGCCTGCTTGGCATCATCAACGACGTTCTCGACTTCTCGAAGCTCGACGCACAAGCGATGGAGTTCGAGCACGTGGCATTCGATCTCCACGCCTTGCTGCATGCTACACTTGAGATCGTCGCCCCGCGCGCCAGAACAAAGGCGATCGAATTGATCGTCGACTTGCATCGCGACCTGCCGCACTACGTCTGCGCCGATGCCGGCCGCCTGCGCCAAATTGCGCTCAACCTTCTGAGCAACGCGGTCAAGTTCACGCACCAGGGTTCCGTCACGCTGCGCGCACGCGCGCATCCCGCGCCGGACGGCAAAATGGCGCTGCGCATCGAAGTTCTCGACACCGGAATCGGCATACCTTCGGACCGCCTGGATCGCCTGTTCAAAAGCTTCAGCCAAGCGGATGCGTCGATCTCGCGCCATTATGGCGGCACCGGTCTCGGACTTGCGATCTCGAAGAAACTGGCCGAAGGCCTCGGCGGCACGATTGGCGTCGACAGCACGCCATGCCAAGGCTCCACCTTCTGGTTCGAAATACCGGTGACGGTCGCCAGCGCCAACGAAACCGTGAGTATCTCCCAAGGCTTCGAAGCCTCGCGCGTCGACGAAGCGCTAAGCGTATTGTCGTCATTGGGCCGGCCGCTGCGCGTTCTCGTCGCCGAAGACAACGCAACCAATCAGTTGGTCGTGCGCTTGATTCTGGAGAAGTTCGACATCGCACCGGATATGGCCGGCAACGGCCACGAAGCGCTCGCGGCCGTCAAGCGCGCGACCTATGACGTCGTTTTGATGGACGTCCATATGCCCGAAATGGACGGGCTCGAAGCCACGCGCGCGATCCGTGCCATGTCCGCACCCTGCGCCCGCGTTCCCATCATCGCGCTGACCGCCAATGCCTTCGACAGTGACGTCGCCCGCTGCCGAGCGGCCGGCATGAACGCCCACCTCGGCAAGCCGTTCCGTAGAGAAGACCTGCTGATCGCGATCGCCGACGTCATTCGCGGCGAAACGGCGTTCACCGGCGTCACACCGTCATCGGCGCCCGCGACCGAAGACGCCCCCGCCATCGACTGGAACATCATCGAAGCCTTCCGCGCCGATGCGGGCGACGATATGCTGCGTCTCTTGCTCGACACCTACCTCGCCGATACGGCCAAAAACCTCGACCGCTTGGTGAAGCTCGCGAGCGACAAGACAGCCGGCACCGAGATCGCCCGCATCGCTCATTCGCTCAAAAGCGCCAGCGCCATGGCCGGCGCGACGGCCCTGTCGCAACTCGCCGCGCATGTCGAGCAAACACTCGCAGCCGACGCCGCGGTCGACACGCAGGGCGATGTAAAGCGGATGAACGAACTATTCGAAAAATACCGCGCCGGCCTCGCGCATCGCCGCATAGCCGTATAGCCTCCCCGGGCACGCAGACACCGCTGCCGAGATCGAAATGCCCGAAGCCCCCTCATCGCACCCCTGTGACGTCCGTATCGAGCGCCTCTGGCCCGCGTGCCCGGCCGTCGACATCGGCGAGCGGGCGGCGACCGCAACTCTGCCGGACGAGATCGTCTTCATCGACCGCAACGATGAGCCCGCCTTGCGGCTGCACATCTATTACCCGGCGCAAGAATACCATCTGAAAACCCGCGTCGAAATCTGGCAAGGCTGGATCGTGGTCGGCTTCGGCGCCCGCGTCGTTCTCGTGTCACTGCGCGACTCGACCCAGCACACGATCGCGCTCTCCGACAGTCACCCGCCGGTCTCCCTCGACTATTTCTGCCGCATAGAAACGGCCCCCGCCCACTTGCTCGTAACGTCCGGCCGCAGAGTTCTTCGCATCGACGCCAACGCACAACTTCTCTGGAAAAGCCCCCACGTGGGCCTCGACGGCGTCGTCATATCGCACACGGATTCAAGCGGCATCGTTCACGGCAGCGGCGAATGGGACCCACCGGGCGGTTGGCGCGACTTCCAATTGTCGCTTGAAACGGGATTACTCGTTCCCAGTCGCGGCTGAGTGGGATCACGCGCTCCTCTCAAGCCGCGCCCCAAGCAACGGCTAGCGCGCCAACGCCACCGCCTTCACCAAGGCCACGACCCTAGCCCCGGCGTCGAGCTTCAGCCGGACCACCGCATCCGCCGTCAGCTCCGCCAGCAACCGCCCCTCGCCGGCGCGCATCGCTAAGCGCGCGACATGCGGGCCCGAAGGTCGCACCTCCTCGACAACCGCATCGAACATATTCTGAACCGAAATCGCCGCCGGACGCTCCAACGCGATCGACACGTCGCGCGCCGCCACCCGGATCGCCACCCGCGCCCCAATCTCGCGCGCCAACAACGGCAACCGGAACGCTCCCAGCGGCGTCGCGATAGCGCTCAAGCCTCGCGCCGCATCGTGGCTGTCGACGCGGCCTTCGAGAATGACGCCAAGCCCCAGCGCCTCGGCCTCCACCGGCAAATCCAACCGGCCCGTCACGGCCGCAAGCGTGCCCGACGCGGCAACGGTTCCCCCCGCCAACAACACGACATCGCTCGCAAGCCGCAGCACTTCGTCCGCGTCGTGCGTCACATAGATGATCGGAATCGCAAACCGCGCGTTGAGCTCTTCGAGATAAGGCAACACCTCGCCCTTGCGCGCCACATCGAGCGACGCCAACGGCTCGTCCATCAGCAATACGCGCGGCTGCGCCAGAAGCGCCCGCCCGACCGCGACGCGCTGCCGCTCGCCGCCCGACAACGTCGCGGGCTTGCGCTCCAGCAACGCCTCGATCCCCAGCATGCGGATCACGCTCTCCGCGTCGATCGCCTTCTCGCCTTTCGCGCGCGCAAAGCCGTAGAGCAAATTCTGCTTCACGTTCAGATGCGGAAACAAACGTCCGTCTTGAAACACGACACCCGCGCGCCGCCGCTCGGCCGGCACGTTCACGCCGTGCGCCGCATCGAACAACACGACCTCGCCCACCTGAATGCGTCCGCGTTCCGGCCGCACCAATCCCGCAATCGCCTTGACGATGGTGCTCTTCCCCGCACCCGACCGCCCGAACAAAGCGGTCACGCCGCCGCCCGCCTCGAATGCGACGTTCAACGCGAAACTGTCGAGCCGCTTGGCGATGTCGACGCTGATCACGCAGCCCCCATCACGGTGTCCCCGTCATGGCCCGCACGCGCCGCGCCAGTATCTCCGAAAGGATCAACCCGCCAAGCGCGAGAGCGATCGACAGCAACGCGAGCCGCGCCGCCATCGCATCCCCGTCCGGCGTCTGGATCGCCTGATAGATCGCAAGCGGCAAGGTCTGCGTCTCACCCGGAATGTTCGACGCGAAGGTGATCACCGCGCCGAACTCGCCAAGGCTCGCCGCGAACGCAACCACCGCACCGGCCAAAATCCCCGGCAGCATCAACGGCAGGGTGATCGACATGAAGCGGTCGATCGCACCCGCGCCCAACGTCCGCGCCGCATCCTCAAGCCCGCGGTCGACGGCATCGAGCGCCAGCCTGATCGCCCGTACCATCAACGGAAACGCCATCACGGCGGTGGCGAGAGACGCGCCTTCGCTCGTGAACGCCAACCGGATGCCGAAATTCTCATAGAGAAAATGCCCGATCGGCCCGCGCACGCCAAACCCGATGAGCAGCAGATAGCCGACCACCACAGGCGGCAACACCAACGGCAGATGCACGACGCTATCGAAAACGGTCTTGCCCCAAAACCGCCCGCGCGACAGCACCCACGCCGTCAACACCGCGAAAGGCAAACTAAACGCGACCGACCTCAGCGCCACGACAAGGCTCAGCCACACCGCCTGCTGTTCGGCGAGCGAAAGAACGAACGCACTCTCAGCCGCCATAAGAAACCCCGTCGGAATGCAAACTATGTGCGAAGCGCAATGGCATCTTAGTCCTGTCCCACCGCAATGCGGCGATCCGCACCGACCATGAAAGAGTTGAGTGTCGCGCGCAATTCGGCGTTTGGACACCAGTTAACGCCGTCCGTCCGGATGTCCACGTCACCGCCCCTTACGGCAGAACGCTGAACCCGTATTTCTTGAACACGTCGGCTGCCGGCGCGCTCTTCGAGTAGTCGAGAAACGCCTTCGCCTCGGCACTCGTGCCATGCGTGGTCAGCGCCGCCGGATAGACGATCGGCAAATGACTGTTGGCCGGAAACACATCGACGACCTTGACCTGCGTCTCGCTCTTCGCATCGGTCTCGTAAACAATGCCGAGTGGCGCCTCGCCGCGCGCCACATAGGTAAGCGCCACGCGCACATTCTCAGCCCGTACCAACCGCGCCGCGACCGAATCCCAAACCCCAAGCGCGGTCAGCGCGCTGCGCGCATAACGCCCGGCCGGCACGCTGTCGGGATCGGCCACCGCCAGCCGCCCCTCGCCCAAAGCCTGCGCCAACGCAAACCCCGGCGCGATCTTCAACCGAATGACGCTGTCCTTGTTCGCGACCAGCACCAGCCGGTTCGACAGAATATCCTTGCGCGTCGCTGTCTGAATGAGATTGCGCTCGCCGAGATAATTCATCCATTCCGTGTCGGCGGCAAAGAACGCATCCGCTTGCGCCCCCGCCTCGATCTGCCGCGCAAGCAGCGAAGACGCGGCGAACGAGAACTTCACCTTAGCGCCGCCGCCCGCCTCGAACCCCCGGCCGATGTCCTGCATCGCATTCGTCAACGACGACGCCGCGAACACCGTGACCTCGCGATCCGCCGCCCGCGCGCCGACAGCCATTGCGCAAACGAGCCCGAAAAGAATACCCAATCGCCGCATCGCGAAATCCACTCGTTATCTTTAATGGAAGATAACGCATCGATACGGACGAAGCAAATGCGGCCCGCGCGACCGGCCGCTTTGCAAAACCGGACTGCCTCGGCCAAAATACGGCCATGGCGCGCATCACGCTTCGCATCGATCTGGAGGGCAAGGGCTCGATCGGCCCCGGCAAAGTCCGCTTGCTCGAACTGATCGACGAACACGGGTCGATCCGCCGCGCCGGCTCTGTTCTCAAGATGAGCTACGCGCGCGCCTGGGGCTTGGTTCGCGATCTTGGCGCCACGTTCGGCAAACCCGTCGTCGACGCGTCGCCAGGCGGCAAATCGGGCGGCGGCGCCAAACTGACGCCCCTTGGCCGGCATGTCGTCGATGCCTACCGTGCCGCCGAACGCAAAGCCGCCAAAGCGTCGCGCCCACAACTCGCCGCTCTAAGGCGCCTCGCAACCTAAACAAAGCCTCCCGCGTTATAGCTCGCCACAATCATGGAAGTGTTAGTCCGGAGCGCCACGTTCACCGTATTTTCCCTCACTCTTTGCACTTTCACCCCGGATGTGCCCCAATTTGACCATGCGCCGCCCGCTTCTCTGGATTGCTGTCGCCTTGGCCGCGGCTGGCGCGGCGGCACTGATCTATCGCGCGCTCGTACGTCTGCCGGACCTTCCGGTCGTCGTCGTCAAAGCCCAAGCCATCGAACGCATTCTCGCGGCCGTCGGACGCGTGCGCGCGGACGAGCGCGTCTCGGTCTACGCGCGCACCCCGGGCCAAATCATGTCGCTTGCGAAAGACGAAGGCGAACCGGTCGTCGCCGGCGAAATCTTGGGC
>JAIOQG010000240.1 GCA_021413465.1 Alphaproteobacteria bacterium
GCCTCGCCCCACGGCGAGCGCACCCGCTCCCAGCGCCGATTCTCGAGGCCGTCGATGTCGTACACACCGCTACCGCCGATAACACCAAGCACAGTCGTGGACATGAGCGCCGCCTCCGCAGAAAGCGGCGCTTTGTATCACCTGAGTGCCGGGGCGCAATGACATTTGGGTCCGAGCAACAAAAAGGGCCGGTTCTTGCGAACCGGCCCGAACTGAAGGCGACGCGCGACCGCTCTCAATGCTCCACGTCGCGCCAAACGCGCTTATAGGCAAAGAACAACAGCACCGCGAGCAAGGTGAGGAATATCATCACCTGCACGCCAAGCTCTTTGCGCTCTTCCATCTTGGGTTCCGCAGCCCAGATCAGAAACGCAGTCACGTCTTTCGCCATCTGCTGCTTAGTCGCGGGCGGATTGCCTTCCGGCCACGTAACCTGCCCGTCGGACACCAACGGTGCCGGCATCGCGAGCTGATGCCCCTCGAAATACTCGTTGTAGTTCAAGCCCGGCAGCAAGCTGAAACCGGCCGGTGCGTCCGAGTACCCGATGATCAAGTTATAGACATAATTGGCGCCGCCGTGCCGCGCTTTGGTCATCACCGAAAGGTCGGGCGGCAACGCATTGTTGTTGGCCGCACGCGCCGCGACGTCGTTGGGGAACGGCGAAGGAAACCGGTCCGCCGGCGTGCCGGTGCGTTCGATCGGCTCGCCTTTATCGTCGAGCGCCGGATACTTAAAGCTCGCCGCCAGCGCCTTAACCTGCGCCACGCTGAACTCCGGGCCGCCGGGCTGGCTCAAATTGCGAAACGAAAGCAAATGCATCGCGTGGCAAGCCGCACAAACTTCTTTGTAGACCTGATAGCCGCGCTGCAGCTGCTGACGGTCGAACTTGCCGAACACGCCGTCCGAAGACCACGCCTGCGGCTCGGGGTGCTTGGCTACCAAGGCGCCTTCCGCCATCGCCGGCGATGCAGCGAACATCAACGAAACGCCAAGAACCAAACGGCCGAGAAGAACTTTGAGTGTCATGTTTCGCGCTCCCCTTAGACCCGTTTCTCAGGCGAACGCGCGGCGCCAGGCACCGCAGCCGAACCAGACTTCTTGGCAAGAACGGCCTTCGAAATGCTCTCGGGCACAGGCAGTGCCTTTTCCCTCAAGCTCACGATCGGTGTCAGCAGCAAGAAATGCGCGAAATAGTAGATCGTCAGAATCTGCGACAAGATCACTTTCGAGATCGGCAACTCCGCACCGTAGAAATCGAAATTCCCGTCCGGCGACTGTTGACCCAGCATGCCGAGAATCCACACCACGCCGATCAAAATGAAGAACATTTGGCGATAGATCGGCCGGAATTTTGCCGAGCGCACATGCGAGCGATCGAGCCACGGCAGAAACGCCCAAACCAAAATCGCGCTGAACATCAAAATGACGCCGAGCAGCTTGTCCGGCACCGAACGCAAGATCGCGTAGAACGGCAGGTAGTACCATTCCGGAACGATATGCAGCGGCGTCGAAAGACGGTTCGCCGGAATATAGTTGTCGGTATGGCCCATCGCGTTGGGATTGAAGAAGATGAAATAGCTGAAAAACAGCACGAACACGACAAGCGCGAACAAATCCTTTGTCGTGTAATACGGATGGAACGGCACCGTATCGGCGGGCCCCTTCACGTCAATGCCGAGCGGGTTGTTATTGCCGGGCACATGCAGCGCCCAAATATGCAAAACGACCACGCCCGCAATCACGAACGGCAGCAGATAGTGCAAGCTGAAAAACCGTTGCAGCGTCGCATTGTCGACCGCGAACGATCCCCACAACCATTCCGTAATCGAAGGCCCGACCACGGGAATGGCGCTGAAGAAGTTCGTGATGACGGTGGCGCCCCAGAACGACATCTGTCCCCACGGCAACGTATAGCCGAGGAAACCCGTCGCCATCATCAACAGATAGATCACGATGCCAAGCAGCCAAAGCACCTCGCGCGGCGCCTTGTACGAACCGTAATAGAGCCCGCGGAAAATATGCGCATAAACGGCGATGAAGAACATCGAAGCGCCGTTCGCGTGCATATAGCGCAACAGCCAACCGTAATTGACGTCGCGCATGATGCGCTCGACGCTGTCGAACGCCATCGTTTCGTGCGGCACATAGTGCATCGCAAGCACGACGCCCGACAAGATTTGCACGACGAGCATGAACGTCAAAATACCGCCGAACGTGAACCAATAGTTCAAGTTCTTCGGCGTCGGAAACTGCAGCATCGCCTCGTCCATGAGACGAATGATCGGCAGCCGGCTGTCGAGCCACTTCGTGAATGCGTTCTTAGGCTGATAGGTGTAATCGCCGTGCGACATGGTTGGGTCCCTTAGCCGTGTTCAGCCGTTGCTGCGGGCTTCGGTTCGGCGCCGATGAGCACCTTCGTGTCCGACAGGAAAGCGTAAGGAGGCACTGCCAAATTCTTCGGCGCAGGTCCCTTCCGGATGCGCCCCGACGTGTCGTAATGCGACCCATGGCACGGGCATAGCCAGCCGCCGAAATCGCCCTTGGACAAATTGCTCGGGATGCACCCCAAATGCGTGCAGGTCGCGACCAAAATCAGCCATTCCGGCCTCTGAACCCGGTCTTTATCGGCCTGCGGGTCTTTAAGGTCGCTCATCAGAGCATCTTCCGCCGACTTCACCTCTTCCGGCGTCCGCCGGCGGATGAACACCGGCTTTTTCTGCCATTCGACCGTTACGATTTGGCCGGGAACAAGCGGCGCCAGATCGAATTCGATCTCCTTCAGCGCCAGCGTATCTGCCGCCGGGTTCATCTGGTGAATGAACGGCCACAGCGCGACCGTTGCGCCGATGGCCGTGGCCGCCGAAGAGGCCACGTAGATAAAATCACGCCGCGTAACGTTGGCGTTGTCGGTTGAATGCGCCAAGGTGAGAGCCCCCTCTCGGGCCGGATTGAATTGATCAGGGATTGCAAAATGATCGTCGCGAAGGCAATCGCGAGAACCCGAACGAAGATCTTGAATTCGTTTCGTAAAATAGTGAGTCAGGCCTAAGAGGTCTTGCGGCACGATGCCGCATAAATGGCGCAAACCTGCGGCGCTTGAGCGATGATGCACAACAGGCCTCCCGCTACCTCATCGGATTGATTCCAATCAATGCGTATCGCCTTGTTCGAGCCCGATATTGCCGCCAACGTGGGAACGATTATCCGCTTGGGCGCATGCATGGCTGTTGCGATCGACATCATAGAACCCTGTGGATTTCCCTTCGGCGACACAGCGCTCAAGCGCGCGGGAATGGACTACCTGCCGCGCGCGGCAGTGACCCGGCACGATTCGTGGCGGGTCTTCGTGCAGGCCCGCACCGGCAGGCTGATCCTCGCCACCACCAAGACCGCGAACATCTACACCGCGTTCGACTACCGCGCCGACGACACGCTACTTTTCGGCCGCGAAAGCGCTGGCGTAACGCCGGAAGTCTCGGCCACAGCCGACGCTCACATAGGCATACCCATGGCGCCCGGCATGCGATCGCTGAACGTCGCCGTTACGGCTGGAATGATTCTCGGCGAAGCGTTGCGTCAGACGGCACGCTTTCCCACTTCAAAGGACACGCAAAGATGAACGTCGATATCGTCACCGAGCGAAAATCCCGCGCGGCCGGCTGGTTCGAGGACTTACGCAACCGCATCTGCACCGAGTTCGAGAACATCGAAGACGAACTGACCGGTCAACTGAGCGACCGCAAGCCGGGCCGCTTCGAGCGCAAAGCCTGGTCGCGCCCGTCCGAATCGGGTGCCGATGCCGGCGGCGGCGTTATGTCGATCATGCATGGCCGTGTTTTCGAAAAAGTCGGCGTTAATATTTCGACGGTCTTCGGCACCTTCTCGAAGGAGTTCGCGCAAACGATTCCCGGGGCCGCCGAGGACCCGCGTTTTTGGGCGGGGGGTATTTCGCTCGTCGCCCATATGCACAACCCTCACGTCCCCGCCGTTCATATGAACACCCGCCACATCGCGACCAAAAAGGCGTGGTTTGGCGGTGGCGCCGATCTAACGCCGATTTACCGCGACGAAACCGACACGGAAAACTTCCACGCAGCTTTGCGCGGCGCCTGCGATCGTCACGATCCCGCCTATTACAAAGACTTCAAAGCGTGGTGCGACGAGTACTTCTTCCTGCCCCACCGCAACGAACCGCGCGGCATCGGCGGTATTTTTTACGATTACCTCGACACCGACGATTGGGAAGCCGACTTTGCTTTCACGCGCGATGTGGGCCAGGCGTTTTTGAATATCTACCCCCAAATCGTCCGCCGCCACATGAACCGCGTGTGGTCCGCGTCCGAACGCGAACACCAACTCGTGCGCCGTGGCCGCTACGTCGAATTCAACTTGCTCTATGATCGTGGCACCCAGTTCGGCCTGAAAACCGGCGGAAACGTTGAGGCGATTCTGATGTCCCTGCCTCCGGAGGTGCGTTGGCCTTGAAGACGCCGGGCGCCACGGCTATCGCTTGCACCAACGCATCCTGCGCTGGAGCACGCCCATGACATTCGCCCGGCCTTTTCTTTCCGCCTTGCTGTTGATGATTCTATCGAGTGTCGCGCTCGCCGCGCCGACCAAAGGCCCGGTCGCCCCGCTCGTGCTCGATCCCTATGTCGGCGACTGGCAAGGCAGCGCCACCGCGTTAAGCGAAACCGACGAGGACTTCCCGACCTCGAAACGCGATATCGCGGTATCGATCGCCAAGACCAATCTCAGTGGCTTCCTGCTCAGCTGGTCGACCCTGCAGCGCCAAAAGGGAAACCCCAAGGCGCCGCTCGAAGTCAGCAAATCGACCACGGTCGAATTCGTGCCCGCCCCCACGCCCAATCAGTGGCGCGCCAAAGCCGACGCGGACCCCTATAGCGGCGGCATTCTCTATTGGGCCCGCCTCGACGGTTCGGGCCTCGTCGTCTCAAGCTTTACGATCAACCCGGAAGGCCAA
>JAIOQG010000241.1 GCA_021413465.1 Alphaproteobacteria bacterium
CCCCGCCATTTTGAACCTCGAACGCAACGGGATCGGCGAGGTCTCGTTTTTGGGGCTTGGCCGGACCGATATCATCCCTTTGTGGTTCGGCGAGGGCGACATCGCGACCCCGGAGCATATCCGCGAGGCGGCAAAACGGGCCTTGGACGAGGGCAAGACGTTTTACACCTTTACGCGCGGGGTGACCGAATTGCGCGAGGGGATCGCCGCCTGGGCGTCGCGTCAGGCGGGGCGGACGATCGAGCTCGACCGGGTGACCGTGCCGGGGGCTGCGATGATGGGGGTTCAGATCGCCCTGCAATGCGTGTGCGAGCCGGGCGACAACGTTCTGATCATCTCGCCGATGTGGCCGAACATATTTCAAGCCATCCGGGGCTTGGGCGCCGAGCCGCGCTTCGTGCGGTTGAGCGGCGGCGCGAACGGTCAGCCGTGGACGCTCGATCTCGATCGTTTGTTTGCCGCGGCCGACGCGCGGACGAAGGCGGTTTTCTTTGCCTCGCCCAGCAATCCGACCGGCTGGATCATGAGCGAGCGCGAACAGCGCGCGATCTTGGATTTCGCGCGCAAGCGCGGCATCGCCGTGATCTCCGACGAATGCTACACGCCCATCGTCTACGACACGCCGGCGCCGAGCTTTGCCGCGATCGCGGAGCCCGACGACGAGGTTTTTGTCGTCAACACGTTTTCGAAGGCGTGGGCAATGACGGGTTGGCGCGTGGGGTGGCTTATTCATCCACGCAAGCTCGGCACGCAGATGGCGGAGATGTCGGCCTATAACAATACGGGCGCCACCGTGTTTGCGCAGTACGGCGCGATCGAAGCGATCAAAAGCGGGGACAGTTTCGTGAAGTGGCAGCTCGACCGCTGCCGGCACGGGCTTTCGATCGTCGAAAAGTTTTTGGCCGAGAACAATCGCATGAGCTGGTCGAAACCGGCGGGCGCGTTTTACGGCTTCATCGCGGTCGAGGGCATGACGGACAGCATGGCGTTTGCAAAGCGCCTGCTTGAGGACGCGAAGGTCGGCGTCGCGCCGGGCATCGCGTTCGGACCGAAAGGCGATAAAGAGAACGACCGCTTCATCCGCATCTGCTTCGCGCAATCGCCCGAGCGGTTGAGCGAGGCGTTGGGGCGGATCGCGAAGGCGTTGTAGCTGACCAAAACCTGTCATCCCGGACGTTAGCGAAGCCCGCTGCGTCAGCAGCGCGGCGTAGCTTGCGAGCCGGGACCCAGGAGTGACGTACACGGCATTGAATTTCGGAGCCCAGTCTCCTGGGTCCCGGCTCTCGCTGCGCTCGGCCGGGATGACATTGCTAATTGCTTACACCTCTTCCACTTCCCGCACGCCGTTGACCACTTTCATTGCGCCTTTCAGCGCCGGGGTGACCGCGTATCTGCCGGGGAGTTCGAGTTCTACTTCGCGTTCGCCTTTCTCGACCGGGAAGACCAGCGTCACGAGGCCTTTGCCGGTTTGGTTTTTCAGGCGTTGGGAAATGCTGGGCAGCGGTTTGGGGTCGTCGATGAAGATGCGCAGGCCCGCGCCGGTTTGGGCGGCGGCTTCGTTGAGGCTTTGCACGCTCATGATTTGAAGCTTCAGATCGTCGCCGTCCCAGCGCGTGCTGATGCCTAAGATGACCGAGCGGCCGGGTTCCAGATGCGGGCCGGCTTGGACGAGGACTTCGGAGAATACCACCGCCTCGAACATGCCCGACGAATCCGAGAAGCCGATATGGGCCATGCGCTTGTCGTCGCGGGTGCGGCGTTCCTTGCGGGTGATGACGCTGCCGGCGAGGGTGACCAGGCGTTCGTCGTGGCGTTTGTCGGCGGCGAGTTCGGCGATCGTGACGACGCGCAGGCGCGCGAGGGTTTGCGCGAACTCGTCGAGCGGATGGGCGGACATGTAGAAGCCGATGGCGGAAAACTCCCGTGCCAGGCGGTCGGGCATGGTCCATTGATCGACCTGCGGCAGAGCGGGGTCGCGCGGCTTGGTTGCTTCGCCGAAGAGATTGACCTGCGTGCTTTCGCGCTCGCGGCTGGTGATCGAGGATTCGCCCAACAGCATTTCGATTGCCGCGTGCGATTGGGCGCGGTCGGCGTTCAGATTGTCGAAGGCGCCGGCGGAGATCAGGTTTTCGAAGATGCGGCGGTTCACGAATTTCGCGTCGATGCGGCGGGCGAAATCGAACAGGCTTTTGAACTTGCCGCCGGCGTTGCGAACGTCGACCACGTGCTCCATCGCGACTCGCCCGACGTTGCGGACGGCGGAGAGCGCGTAGTGGACGACGTCGGTGCCGTCGGCGCGTTTGCCGGCGGAGAACAGCGCCATGGAGCTGTTGATGTCGGGCGGCATGACGGCGATGCCCAGGCGTTCGGCCTCTTGGCGGAAGATCGAGAGGCGATCGGGCGAGGAGATATCGAGCGTCATCGAGGCGCAGAAAAACTCGACGGGGTAGTTCGCCTTTAGCCAAGCGGTTTGGTAGGCGACCTGCGCGTAAGCGGCGGCGTGGGCTTTGTTGAAGCCGTAGCCCGCGAATTTTTCGGCCTGGTCGAAGATCTGTTCGGCGATGTCGGCGGGGATGTTTTTTTGTTTGGCCGCGCCTTCGATGAACTTCGCGCGGTGGGCCTTCATCTGCTCGACGATTTTCTTGCCCATGGCGCGGCGTAGTTCGTCGGCTTGGCCCAGCGAATAGCCGGCCAGTTCGCGCGCGATGAGCATGACGTCTTCTTGATACGTCATGACGCCGTGGGTGCCCGACAGGATCGGTTCGAGCGAGGGGTGCAGGTAGAACGGTTTTTCGCGGCCGTGTTTACACTCGATGTATTTCGGGATGTTGTCCATCGGGCCGGGGCGATAAAGCGCCACGAGCGCGATCAGATCTTCGATGCGGTCGGGCTTCATCTTGCGCAACAGATCGCGCATGCCGGTGGATTCCAGCTGGAAGATGCCGGTCGAGGTGCCCTTGCCCAATTGCTCGTAGGATTTCTTATCGTCGAAAGCGACCTCTTCGGCTTTCACCTTGATGTTGTGACGTTCGAGAATAAGCTTTTCGGTTTCGGCGATGACGGTGAGCGTTTTCAAGCCCAGAAAGTCGAATTTGACGAGGCCCGCTTTTTCGTCGTTCTCGTAGTCGAATTGGGTGACGGGCATGTCGGAGCTGGGGTCGCGGTAGAGCGGCACGATTTCGTCGAGCGGACGGTCGCCCATGACGAC
>JAIOQG010000242.1 GCA_021413465.1 Alphaproteobacteria bacterium
CGCGTTGTGCGTGATGACGACGGTCGTCGTGCCCAGTGTCTGGTTGATGTCGGCCAAGGCTTCGAGAACGCGCACGCCGGTGGCGCTGTCCAGCGCGCCGGTCGGTTCGTCGCACAGCAAGACTTCGGGGCGTTTGGCGACCGCGCGCGCGACGGCGACGCGCTGCTGCTCGCCACCCGACAGTTGCGCCGGAAAGTGATTGATACGATCGTCGAGGCCCACGAGATGCAGCGCGTCTTCGGGCTTCATCGGCTTGTCGACGAGTTCGGTCACGAGCGCCACGTTCTCGCGCGCCGTGAGGCTTGGGATGAGATTGTAGAACTGAAAGATGAAGCCGACTTGGCGGCGGCGGAACGTCGTCATTTCGCGGTCGCTGACCGCCGTCAGTTCGCGGTCGTGGAAATGGAGCGTGCCCGCAGTCGGCCGGTCGAGGCCGCCTAGAATGTTGAGCAGGGTCGACTTGCCGCTGCCCGAGGGGCCTAGGAGGACGACGAGTTCGCCGGTGTGCAGGTCGAGATCGACGCCGCGCAGCGCGTGCACTTGCGCTGCGCCCATGCCATAGACTTTGGTCAGGCCGCGCGCGCGAAAGGCAACGGTCTTTTCTTCGTGTTCTGGGTTCGCCGCTGGACCTTCGGTCGGCTCCATCACGTCACTCGGTTTAGGAGGTATTTGCACTGATGAGCACCGTGGCCTCGAATCGTCGCCCTTGCCTTGACCCAAGACAAGTTCGCCACCGATCAAGGGTGAAGCGGTTGGGGCAAATCCGGTGCGACCAAACGCCATGATTTCCGCCATGACACGCGCCCGGTGTTGGGCAGATTTCCTGGTTTTTTCACAAGTTTGCAGCGCAGCAATCGGCTTGACGGTTTGCCCCCCCGCCCATATGGTCCGCGCGGATTTCGGGAGGGGTTTAATGCGGCCCCAGGCGACCTGCCCTTGGTGACCAACCAAACAGGTGACAGCGACGATCCGGACAAGAGGCATCTCGATGACCTCGGCCGTCGGATCGATGCCGTGCGAGCACTCCGCCCGGAGGCCAAGCCTGCCCAGCCGTCCGGCCGTCTCAACGTCGTTTACCGCTTGTCCACCGAATTTGTAGCCGCCGTGTTCGTCGGCCTCGCGCTCGGGTGGGGCTTCGATTATGTCACCGGGCTTAAGCCGCTCGGAATCATCGCCTTCTCGATGCTCGGGATTGCGGCGGCTTTCTACAGTGTGGTTCGCGCGATGCGTCAGCTGAACGCGGAACAAGACAAAGAAGGAATTTAACGCATGGCCGCTGGCCACAGCCCGATGGCGCAGTTCGAAGTGCATCGCTTGATCCCATTGGAGATCGGCGGCGTCGACATTTCGTTTACGAATGCGAGCCTTTGGATGGCATTGGCCGTTGCCGCGGGTTGCACCTTTCTGGTCGCCAGCGTGCGCCGCGACGGCATTATTCCAGGCCGCATGCAGTCGGTGGTGGAGTTGATGTACGACTTCATCGAGCGACAGACCGTCTTCAACGTCATGGGGGAATCGGGGAAGAAGTTCTTTCCGTTCATCTTTTCGTTGTTCATCTTCATCTTCTTCACGAACTTCCTGGGGTTGATCCCCTATTCGTTCACGGTGACGAGCCACATCATCGTGACTTTCGCCATGGCGCTCAGCGTTTTTGTGCTGGTGTTGATCGTTGGGTTCTGGACGCATGGTCTGCATTTCTTCAGCTTGTTCGTGCCTTCGGGCGCCCCGCTGTGGATCATGCCGCTGATCGTGCCGATCGAGATCATCTCGTTCCTGTCGCGCCCTATCAGCCTTTCAGTTCGTCTTGCCGCGAACATGCTGGCCGGTCACACGATGTTGAAGGTCTTTGCCGGCTTCATCGTGACGATGTTGGGCGCGGGCGGCGTGCTGTCGGTCTTGTCGATCGCGCCGCTGCTTGCGGGCGTTGCGGTGACCGCGCTTGAGGTTTTGGTCGCGGCCATCCAGGCCTGGGTGTTCGCGCTGTTGACCTGCATCTACTTGAATGAGGCCGTGCACCTGCACGAGCACTGAATTTTCTTCATCCCAGTCGTTCCTGATTTATCGAGAAAAAGGAGTTTCCAATGGAAGTCGCAGCAGCAAAGCTCATCGGCGCCGGTCTCGCCGCCATGGCTCTCATCGGTGCCGGTATCGGCGTCGGCAACGTGTTCGGCAGCTATCTGCAAGGCGCGTTGCGTAACCCGTCGGCCGCCGCCGGCCAGCAAACGAACCTGCTTTTGGGCTTTGCGCTTTGCGAAGCGACCGGCCTGTTCGGTCTCGTCGTTGCGTTCATTCTGATGTTCGGCTTCTGATCTTAGACCGTTTGACGAAGGTTCGCTGATATGGCGGGTTCATCCGCAGGTGCGTTTCAAGTGGCGGATATTCCGCCGGCGGAGCAACCGCCGGAGGAGTTGCACACGGGCACCGAGCACGCGGGCGAAGGTCACGGCGCGAAGCCGGGGCTGCCGCAGCTCGACGTCACGACGTTTGCGGGTCAGTTGTTCTGGCTCGCGATCTCGTTCGCGGTGCTTTACTTCGTGATTTCGCGCATCGCCGCTCCGAAAATTTCGGGCGTGATCGCGGATCGCGCGGGGCGGATCAAGGGCGACCTCGATCAAGCGGCGTTGGCCAAACGCAACAGCGACGCCGCGATTGCGAATTACGAAAAAGCGCTGACGGATGCGCGTGCCAACGCGCTGAAGATCGGCGACGAATTCCGCAAAACCGTGCAGGCCGAAGCCGACGCTAAGAACGCGACGGCGACAAAGCAGCTCGCCGCCGACACGCAAAAGGCGGAAACGCGGATCGCCGAGATGCGCAACGCGGCGATGGCGCGCGTCGGCGACGTGGCGCGGGACGTTGCGGCAGACATCGTCGCGAAACTCACGGGCGAGGCGGCGAATGCCGGCGACCTCGATAGCGCCGTGCGCGACGCCTTGAAGCGCACTTAGAGGAGAGTCCCATGACCGGCATATTCGAGGATCCAACCTTCTGGGTTGCCGTCGGCACGGGTCTGTTCGTTATATTGATCGTGTACTTAAAAGTTCCGGGCATGGTCGCGAAGATGCTCGACGAGCGCGCGGCCGGGATCAAGTCCGAACTCGACGAAGCCAAGCGGTTGCGCGAAGAAGCGGAAGCGCTGTTGAAGCAGTATCGCGCCAAGACCGCCGGCGCACAGCAAGAAGCGCAAGCAATCGTGGATGCGGCGAAGGCCTCGGCCGAGCGCATGGCGGCCGACGCGCGGACGCAGCTGCAGCTGCAGATCGAGCGCCGCGCGAAGATGGCGGAGCAGAAGATCGCGCAAGCGGAAGCCGAAGCCATCGCCGAAGTGCGTGCGGTGGCGACGACCGTCGCCGGCCGTGCCGCCGCTGCGGTGATCGGCCAGCACATGACAGACGCCAAGGGCAACGAGCTGATCGACGGCGCGATCCGCGATCTAGGCGCAAAGTTGCACTAAGCCGCCAAGGTGGGCCGGCGTAGCATCGGGAGCGGTACGCCGTAGGTTGCGCGCCGCCAGAGCCATTCGAGCGGACCGAAACGGAACAAGCTCAGCCACATCGCGCTGACGACGCATTGAAGCGTGAAGATCGCGATCGCGACCCCAAAGCATTCGGCCAAACCGATTGTTCCCAGGCGCCCCAAGCCAATTCCATAAAACAGGCCCGCACAAATCAGGGTCTGGCTGACATAGGTGGTGAGCGCCATGCGTCCTGCCGGCGCGAGTAGGCGCAAGAGGCCGCCGGACCAGTGCTGCCAGGCCAGTGCGAAAGCGCTCGCATAAGCCAGCGTCATGGCGGGCACGGCAATGGCGAACAGGCTTTGCTCGACCGCCCACATCGTCGACGGCGGATAGTCCGGCGTCATGCCGTGGAGCGGCACGAGCGCAACGTTGCCGAGAATTCCGATGGGAGCTGCAAGATAGAGCACGCGACGAAACGTGGTCGCATTCGAGCCAAGATCGCGATAGAGGCGGCGCTTGCCGATATAGGCGCCGAGCAAAAACATGCCGAGGACCGAGACCGCTTTGCCGTCATAGATCATCTGCAGCGCCTTGAGACCGACCAAATCGAGATTCGCGGCGAACATCGCGGCGGCATCGGTGCCTTCGAAGGCTCGCGCCAGCGCAAAGAAATCGTCGGCCGGATTGGCGTCTTGCTTGAGCGGCGCGAGCCCTGAGACCAACGCGAAAACAGCCCATGGCCATAGCGCGCGCTGTATGAGAACCGAGGCGGCCGCCCAGGCCGAAGCGGCGGCGGACCAACGCGCCGTTAAGATCAGCAACAGCCCGATCAGCGCATAGTCCTTCAGAATGTCGCCGTACCAGATTAGCGCATGCGTCATCCCGATAACAAAAAGGATTGCGAGGCGGCGGGTGAAATGCCTCGAGAAGTCGGCGCCGCGACGCATCGCACTCTCAAGCTGAACCGCGAAGCCGATCCCGAACAGGAGCGAGAACAGCGAAAAGAATTTTCCGCGAATGAGGAATTCCTCGACCGCTGCTAGCGGCGCATCGATACCGAAGCGGTCGAGCGAGGCTTGTTCGCCTTGCGTCATCCACTCGTAGCCCGAAAACCCAGGCACGTGGGAGATGAGGATTCCCAGCAGGGCGAAACTTCGCAGAGCATCGAGCACGTCGGCGCGTTCGTTATCGACGATGGGCATAGCGAGCGCAGGTGAGGTCATGGTGAGAAAGCTCCGCGAACGGCTGCGCGCAGTTCTTTCTCCCATGCTGCGCGCGCCGCGGCGCGCGTGCGCTTCGGTTCGAGGCTTGAGAGCAAGTAGCCATAGGTTGCCGGCCGAATGAGAACCGCGCCCATGAGAAGCACGATGGATTCAGGGTTTGCGTGCCTGCGCAGCAAGCCGCGCCGTCCGCCACGGTCCAACCAATCGCGTAGGAGCGCGAGTATTTTGCCGCCGGGCCGGCTTTCGTCGCCGGCGGGCACAGATAGCTTGAAGCCCGCGCTCGCGTCGCCCATCGACATGATCCAGTGCACGATCAACCGTGCCGCGCTTGGATGATCGAAGAGATGGAGGCCGACGATGGCGCAAGCATTTTCCAGCGCTTGCAACGTTGGCGGCTCGGTGGGGTCGAAGCGGGCGCCGACCGCCGAAAGCACATCGCCCGTCACACGATCGAGCGCCGCGTCGACCAGGGCCGCCTTGCTCGGGAAATGCCGGTAGACGCTGCTG
>JAIOQG010000243.1 GCA_021413465.1 Alphaproteobacteria bacterium
CCATGCCTGCCGCGATTTCGGGCAGCCGGGAAATTTCTACACCGTTCGTCTCTACAGCGACGCCGAATGCTTCGATCGCGACGACGTCTTGGTCTTCCGCTACGGCGGCGCCTGCTTCATAGACAACGTGCAACCGGCGCCCGCTCAAGCGCCGGGCTAACGTTTCGTCTTCAACGCGGGGATCAATGCTCGAAGCCATCGAACGCGACTTCGCCGGCGCCGTGCCGGCGAAAGTCTCCTGCAGTCTGCGCGTCGAACGAACCACTGAAGAGCGTCTGGCCGTTCGGCGCAACGCCGCCGAACCGCAACGCCGCCGCCTCAACACGGGCGCGATGCTCACCGTCGAACACAAAGGCGGCCTCGGCTATTGCGCGACGACGGATCTTTCGCTCGCCGGATTGCGCCGCGCCATCGACGAAGCGATGGCGTGGGCCGACGCATCGTCGGGCCGCATGATTGCGGGTCTCGGCGCCAACGGCTTCACGGCAGCGCGCGGTCGTTACGAAACACAGGAAAACAAAGGGTGGAATGATACGTCGTCCGCGGACAAGATGCGTCTGTTGGGCGAACTCTCCCATCGCCTGAAGCCTGACGATCGCATCGTCGATTGGGGCGCGAGCCTACATCACACCCACACCGAAAGCCTGCTGCTGACGACGTCCGGCGGCCGCATCCATCAAGAAACGAAGGTGCTCGTGCCCACGCTTTTTGCGGTGGCGTCGGCCCACGGCCAAACGCAGCGCCGCTCCTTCGGCGACTCGCGCATCGGGCAGGGCGGTTTCGATTTGATGGAAACCATGGGTCTGCTCGAAGCCCCGGAGCGCTTGGCGCGCGAAGCGCTTCTATTGGTCGAAGCACCCGAATGCCCGGAGGCGACGATGGACCTGGTCATCGGTCCCGATCAAATGGTGCTCCAAATTCACGAGTCGATCGGCCATCCGCTTGAGCTCGATCGCATTCTCGGCGACGAACGCAACTACGCCGGCACCAGCTTCGTCACGCCTGATATGTTCGGCACCTATCGTTACGGCTCCGATTTGTTGAACGTCACGTTCGATCCCGCGCACCCCTTTGAGGCCGCGTCCTACGCCTTCGATGACGAAGGCACGCCCGCGCACAAGGAATACCTCATCCGCAGCGGCATTCTCGAACGCCCCTTGGGCAGCGCCTCGAGCCAACGCCGCGCCAACTTGCCGGGCGTCGCCAACGCCCGCGCCTGCGAATGGAACCGCCCGCCGATGGACCGTATGGCTAATCTGAACATTGAACCGGGCAACTCGACCTTCGCGCAGCTGATCGCTCAGGTCGAGCGCGGCGTTTATGTCGAAACCAATTTCGCCTGGTCGATCGACGACAGCCGCAACAAGTTCCAGTTCGGCTGCGAATGGGGCCAACTCATCGAAAACGGCCGCCTGACAAAAGTCGTCAGGAACCCGAACTATCGTGGCATTTCCGCAGGCTTCTGGCGCTCGCTCAAAGGCGTCGGCGGCTCGGACACCTATGCCGTTGGCGGCGCCACCATGTGCGGCAAAGGCGAACCGAACCAGGCGATCCGCGTCGGCCACGCAACTCCGGCCTGCTTGTTTGCCGACGTCGAAGTCTTCGGCGGCGGCCAATGAACTTTCGCGATCACTTTGCCCAAACGGCAGAAACCGTCGAAGCGCTCACGCGCAACGGCGAAACCAGCCTGACCAACTATTACGGCGAACAATCCGACTTCCTGCGCTTCAACAAATCCGCCGTCCGTCAGCCCGGCTCCGTCACCGATTGCGAAGTGACGGTGGACCTGATTGCCGGCAAGCGCCGCACGTCGACCTCGCTCCGCTTGACCGGCACCAAAGACGAAGACCGCACGCGCCTTGAGCACGCCATCGCCGCCGCACGCACCGCACTCGAAGGCGCGCCGCAGGACCCGCACTTGGCGTTCAACGCAGCGTGCCAATCGAGCGAACACGTGGCGCAAGCCGTTCTGCCGTCCAAGAACCAAGCCGTCGAGGCCATCGCGCGCACCGGCAACGGCCGCGACATGGTCGGAATCTACGCTGCCGGCCGCATCGCCTATGGCTTTGCGAACAATCTGGGCCAGCGCAACTGGCACGAAAGCGACAGCTTCAATCTCGATTGGTGCTTCTATCACGCCGCAGATAAGGCCGTGAAAGCGAACTACGCCGGTGTCGAGTGGCAAGACACCGAACTCGATCGTATCGCCGGCAGCGCCGCAAAAACGCTCTCGCTATTGTCACGCCCGGTGAAGACGATCGCGCCAGGCGGCTACCGCGCCTATCTCACGCCTTCGGCCTTGCATGAAATCTGGAGTTGGCTGGGGTGGGGCGGTTTCGGCCTCGCCAATCACCGCACGCGCGCCACGCCGTTTCTGCGCACGGTCGACGGCACGGGGTCGTTGCATCGGCAAATCAGCGTCAAAGAAAACACCGTCGAAGGCCTCGCCCCCGGCTTCCAATCGGACGGTTTCGTCAAGCCGCAACATGTCGACCTATTGTCGGGCGGCAGCTATCGCGACTGCTTGGTGAGCCCGCGCTCGGCCGTCGAGTACGGCGTCAAAACGAACGGCGCCAACGAAGGCGAACTGCCGCAATCGATCGATATGGCGGCCGGCACATTGGCCCGCGACCGCGCGCTCAAGGAATTGGGCACCGGCGTCTACATTTCAAATCTCTGGTACATGAACTATTCCGACCGCAACAACGGTCGCGTCACGGGCCTGACGCGCTTTGCCTCGATGTGGGTCGAGAACGGCGAGATCGTGGCCCCGCTCGGCGTCATGCGCCTCGACGATTCCATCTATCGCTTCTTCGGCAGCGAGCTTGAAGCGCTGACGGCGGAACGCGATTTCATCATCGACGCCTCAAGCTACGGCCGCCGCTCGGTCGACAGCATGCGCTTGCCCGGCGCACTCGTCCGCGACTTCCGCTTCACGCTTTGAACGAAAAGTGCCGTGGCAAGCGCCTCGCCCCGGCATCGCGTGTCAACTTACGAATTCCACCACTTCGACCACGCATCGGCGCTGAACCACGAGCCGAGCCACGACCAGAAGCCGCCCTCCGACGCCTGCGCGCCGTCATCCGTTCCGTTCGCCGTCGCGCCGGGTCCGGGCTTGTCGCCGATATCGAGCCACCGCGTGCGATTGACGCCGCGCGGCGTCTCTTCCCAGTTCAAGACATAGGATTTCACCAACGGCCGAATATACTGAAAGAACGTCGGTCCGACCGCGACATCGTTGATGAGCAACCCCGCCGCCTGACCCAACAATTTGCCGCGCGCGACGGCGTCCTTTTCATTCTCCGCGCGATGCATCAAATCGTCATAAGCAGGGTTCTTGTAACCCGGATAGTTCAGCTGTTGCGTAGAGCTTTCGAACAGAAACAACACGCTCTGCGCGTCGTTGTAGTCGAACACCCAACCCGCTTCGCCGAGTTGAAACTCACCTGTCTTCAGAAGGTCGTAGTGGATCGCGAAATCTTTGGCGTTCAACTCGACATTCACGCCCACCTGCTTCCACATATTCTGCATCGCGATGGCGTTGCGCTTGGTGTCCGGGCGGTTGTTGAAATTGTACGTCAGCTTCAACGGATTTTCCGGCCCGAATCCGGCAGCCTTCAACAGCGCCCGCGCATCGGCCTGTCGTTCTTCCATGGTCTTGCCCGCCCACGGCACTTGCGCCGACAAATCGACATTCGCCATGCCCGGCGGCAGGACGTTCCGCGCTTCGATGCCGTGAACGTTGAAATACACCGACTTTTGAATGGCAACCCGATCGATCGCTTCCGCCAGCGCCAGGCGCACGCGCCGGTCGTTCAAAGGTGGCTTTCGCATGTTGAAAACGGTGTAGAGCACCCGTAACCCGGGATACTTGCGCACCTCGTTCGGGATGCTGGCTTGTAACCATTTGTATTCGGTCAGCGGCCAACGATCCAACGTGTCCAGTTCCCCGGCGCGATATCGCTTCAACGCGCTGCCTTCGTCGGTCGTGGGATAGAAGTAAACTTCGTCGATCTTCACGTTGGCCGCGTCGTAGAAATAGGGGTTCTTGACCAGCTTGATGTGATCGTTCGGCCGCCGGGCCGCAAGCATATAGGCGCCGTTCGACACCATGACGCCGGGCTTAACCCAATCGAACCCGTACTTCTCGACGACATGTTTCGGCAGCGCAAACGTCGAGTAATGCGTCATCATCTCCGGCAGATAGGCCGCGGGATGAGCCAATTGAATCACGAACGTCTTCGGGTTCGGCGCACTGACGCCCAATTGCTCCAATGGCAGCTTGCCGGTGTTGACCAGCTCCGCGTTCTTAATGGGATAGAGAATGCTCGCATATTCCGACGCGATCTTCGGATCGAGAATGCGTCGGTACGAATAGACGAAATCGTCGGCCGTCACCGCCACGCCGTCCGACCATTTGTGATCGCGGATCGTGAACGTCCACGTCAAACCGTCGGGCGACGTCTCGACCTTTTCAGCCGCGCCAAGAATAGCTTTGCCCTTCACGTCTTCCGTGTAGAGCCCGACCATCAGATCGCCCAGGATCTGGTTCTCCGGATCGCCGGACGCCTGATGCGGATCGAGCCCTTTCGGCTCGGCGCCGTTGCCGCGATGTAGAATTTTCTCCGCCGACGCCGGCATCGCTACGGCGAGACAAAACAGCAGCGCCGCGCAAAATCTCATCAGCGACATCGTTCCAAAATTCCTCATCATTGCTCCATCTCCCCGTTGCCCGCGTCCTGTTGCTTAAACCGCGCGTACTCTTATGAATTCCACCATTTTTGCCAAGCGTCCCAGCTGAACCAAGAGCCCAGCCAAGACCAAAACCCGCCTTCGGAGGCGTCCGTGCCGGCATCGCTGCCCGTTGCCACCTGTCCGGGACCCGGCTTCTCGCCGATGTCGAGCCAGCGCGTCCGGTTGACGTTTCGCGGATTGCTGGTCCAGTTCAGAACGTAGCTTTTCACCAACTGTCGGACATAAGGGTAAAACAGCGGCGTCGATGGTAAATCGGTCAGCAGCGTGGCGTTCGCTTGGCCTAACAACGCGCCGCGCGCCGTGGCGTCGGCTTCGCGATCGGCACGGTGTAGAAGCTCTTCAAACGCCGGACTGTCATATGCCGAGTTGTTCATCTGAACGGACGCGGCCTGAAATTGAAAGAACAGGTTCTTCGCGTCGTTGTAGTCGAGTGACCATGTGTTGTAGGCGACGTCAAAGTCGCGCACCTGCAGCAAGTTCCAGTGAACTTTGGCCTCGCTATTGGCCAATTCGACCTGCACGCCGACATCGCGCCACATGGATTGCATCGCAACCGCGGCCCGTTTGATGTCGGAATTGCCGATATAACGATAGGAAAATTTCAGCGGATTGTTCGGGCCGTAACCGGCCTGCGCCAACAATCGCATCGCTTCCGTTCGCCGCTCGGCGATCGGTTTACCGGCCCATGCCACTTGCGCCGAATGATCGACATTGGCGGTCCCCGGCGCCAAGAACGACGTCGCCGCTTCGCCGTAGACCCCTTGATAGATGTCGGTGGCGAGCGCTTGGTTGTCGATCGCCATGGCAAGCGCCTGCCGCACGCGAATATCGTTGAACGGCTTTCGCAGCAGATTGAACGAGATATAGGTGGTCGTCAGCTGCGTCGATCGCCGCGTTTCGCTCGGGATGTTGGCGGTGAGCCATTTGTATTCGGAAATCGGCCAGCGCTCCTGCGTATCGATCTCCCCGGCGCGATAGCGCTTGAGCGCGGCGTTGTCGTCGTCGGTCGGAAAGAAAACGACCTCGTCGATCTTGACGTTCGCGGCGTCGTAGAATTTCGGATTTTTGACCAGGCGAACATGGTCGTGCGGCCGCCAATCGCCGAGCGTATAGGGGCCGTTCGTGATCAAATGCTCGGACCGCGTCCAATCGCTGCCGAATTTTTCGACCACGGTCTTGGGGATAGGAAACGTCGTGTAGTGCGTCAAAAGTTCAGGCAAGAACGGCGACGGGTGTTCAAGCTCTATGACGAGCGTCTTGGCGTTCGGCGCCTGGACCCCCAATTTGTCGAGCGCAAGCGTGCCCTTGTTCACCTTGAGCGCGTTCTTGATCGGATAGAGGACGGACGCATACTCGGCCGCCGTATTGGGATCGAGCACGCGCCGGAACGCATACACGAAGTCGTCCGCCGACACCGGCACGCCGTTCGACCAGGTATGATCGCGAATCTTGAACGTCCACGTCAAACCGTCGGCTGAAGTCTCCGCACTCTCCGCCGCGCCAAGGATCGGGTGCCCGTCCGCATCCTCGGTATAAAGGCCCATCAGCAAATCGCCGATGATGTTGTTCTCGGCCGTCGAGATCGCGCGGTGCGGATCGAGGCTATAGGGTTCGGCGCCGTTACCGCGATGGAGGATTTTCGCAGCCCATGCCGGGCTTGCCGCCAGGTAAATCGCGACACCGACTACAATTAAGCGGACGAGCGACGTGGTTTTGTGAAGTGAGGGATTCATATCAAGTGCTCCGCGCAGCAGAATGACGGTCGGCCCGCCTAAGAATCAGACCGGCCGACACCCAAAAATACCGGAGTCACCGCGGACTCAAGAATTCCACCATTTTTGCCAGGCGTCGGGGCTGAACCACGAACCAAACCAATCCCAGAATCCGCCCTCCGACGCCCGCGCGCCGCCATTGCCGCCGCTGGCAACAGACCCGGGCGCCTTCTTGTCGCCGATATCCATCCACCGTGTGCGAAACACGACGCGCGGGTTCTCAACGAAGTTCAGTACATAGGGCTTCACCAGGGTCCGCTCGAATTGGTGGAACACCGGCGCCGCCGGCAGATCGCGCATCAACAGCCCGTTCGCTTGCCCCAAAAGCTGGCCGCGCTTGACCCCATCCGGTTCCGCATCGGCGCGCTGCATCAGAGAGTCGTACTCGGGGTTATTGTAGCCGGGGTAATTCTGCTGAACCGTCGTGCTTTGGAACAGGTAAAGAATGTTCTTCGCGTCGCTATAGTCGAACACCCAAGCCGCGTTCGCCGCTTCATAGTTTTTCGTTTTCAGCGCGTCGTAGTGAACCTTAGGCTCGCCCGCCACCAACTCCATCGTGACCCCAATCTGGCGCATCATCGATTGGATCGCGATCGCAGATCGCTTGGCGTCGGGAAAGTTGATGAAGTTGTACGTAAACTTCAGCGGATTGTTCGGGCCGTAGCCGGCCTCGGTCAGCAGCTGCTTGGCATTCGCAATGCGCTCGGCCATTGGCGTCTTGGCGTAGGGGACCTGGGCCGAATAGTCCACGCCCGCAAGGCCCGGCGGCAGGAACGAGAAAGCTTCCTTGCCGTAGGCGTTGAAGAAAATATCCCTCCCTATCAAATCGCGATCGATCGTTTCGGCCACCGCGCGGCGCACGCGCGCGTCGTTGAACGGCTTTTTCGTCATATTGAACGTCGTGTAGGTGACCGAAAGGTAAGTGAAACTACGCGCCTCGTTCGGAATATTTTGCTTAAGCCACTTTTGTTCCGTCAGCGGCCAGCGCTCCTGCATGTCGATTTCGCCCGCGCGATAGCGCTTGAGCGCCGACAGATCGTCTTCGATCGGAAGGAACGTGACGCGATCGATCTTCACGTTGGCCGCATCGTAAAACTTGGGATTCTTGACCAGCGTAATGTGATCGTGCGGCCGCCATGACTCCAACATGTAAGGTCCGTTGGAAACGATGTTCCCCGGCTTGATCCAATCGTTCTTGTATTTCTCGACGACATGCTGCGGCAACGGGAACGATGTGTAATGGGTCAGCAATTGCGGCAGATAGGGCGCCGGATTTTCAAGGTCGATGATCAACGTGTCGGGCGTCGGCGCGCTGACGCCAAGCGTGTCGACCGGCAATTTCCCCTTGTTGATCTTCTCGGCGTTTTTGATCGGAAACAATATCTCGCAATACTCGGCCGCAAATTTCGGATCGAGAATGCGGCGCATCGCGAACACGAAATCGTTCGAAGTCACCGGTTTGCCGTCCGACCAGGTGTGGGGCCGAATATGAAACGTCCAGCGCAAACCGTCGGGCGACGTCTTGGCGTCGTCGGCCGCGCCCAAAATCGGCGAAGCATCGGCGGCTTCGGTGTAAAGCCCCAGAACCATGTCCCCGATAATGTTGTTCTCCCACGTGCCCGTCGCGCGATGCGGGTCGAGGCTCTTGGGCTCGCCTGCATTGCCGCGGATCAGCTCTTTGGCGGCCTGGGCGGGCAGGGCAAAAGCCAGCGCCGCCGCCACGATCAACGATCCAAGTTGGAGCCAAGGGCGATGCAAGGTGCGGCCCACGGAGGCGGCGCGATGGTCCACGCGTCCAAACTTGTACATGTAATCGTGTCTCCCTGAAGGCGGCCTCAAGCTTGAAAGCTTGGGCCAATTTTTGTGAATACCCGCTGAACACCATTGCGGCGCATGCGCAACGGCCCACCGCCAACAACGCCAACGGCAAATTTGCTATTGGGACGAGCAGCTAGGTCATATAGCCTATATTTTCAATGGAAGGGGGGGCACGAGCGCTGGGCGCAGGCGTGCCGGGCTCCGCCGGTCACGAAATTGCGAGTCCCACATGCGAATCTTTTGGCTTCTTTCGGCAATTGTCCTGATCTCGCTGCCGGCCCAAGCGGACACGGCGCGCGATACCCTTGCTGCAGTTGCGAAGTGCACCGACATCGCCGCAGCGACAGAGCGGTTGCAGTGTTTCGACGCCGCCGCCGCCGGTGCCAAGACGGCCTTGGCCGCCCAACCCCAGCCAATTCAGCAAGCCGCCGCTCAAACCGGTCAACCGCCGGCCGAAGAGGAAGAGGGGGGCGTTTTGAGCTGGTTCGGCCTGTCGCGTCCGGTCAAGAAAACGGAAGATTTCGGCAAGCCGCCCGTGCCGACCGGCCCGAAAGAAATCTCCGAAATCTCGGCCAGCGTGCTTGAGTTCGCCAAGAACCCCTACGGGCGCTCGCTCTTCGTGCTCGACAATGGTCAAGTCTGGAAACAGACGGACGGCGACACGTTCGAGGTCAAAGATCCCGCCGCAGGCGAGACCATGAAGGTAACGATCGAAACCGCCTTCATGGGCAGCTACACACTCAAAGTCGTCGGCCGCACGGGCATCGTCAAAGTTCGCCGCGTCAAATAGCGTTCGCTACGACGGGAAGTGACAGGCGACAACATGGTCGCTGGCGCCGCCGCGCGGCTCCAGAGCCGGAACTTCTTTCGCGCAGATTGCTTGAGCGATCGGGCAACGTGTTCGAAACACGCAGCCCGACGGCGGATTGAGCGGTGAGGGCAAGTCGCCCTCTAGAAGAATGCGCTTCTTGCCGCGCTCGATTTCCGGGTCGGGCACCGGCGCCGCCGACAGCAAAGCTTGGGTATAGGGGTGACGCGGCTTCGACAACAGCACGCTGGATTCCGCAAGCTCCATCACCTTCCCGAGATAAAGCACCAACACGCGGTGGCTCACATGGCGAACGACTGCAAGGTCGTGACTGATGAAAATCAATGCCACGCCCATCTCGGCTTGCAGGTCGGCCAACAGATTGATGATCTGCGCCCGGATCGAAACGTCCAGCGACGAAACCGGTTCGTCCGCCACGATCAGCTTCGGCTTCAAGATCATCGCGCGCGCAATGCCGATGCGCTGGTTCTGACCGCCGGAAAATTCGTGCGGATAGCGGTTGATCATCTGCGGCAGCAGACCGACCTTATCCATAATTTCCTGCACGCGCTTCTTACGGTCGCCGGCCGAAAGATTAGGCTCGAACGTGTCGAGCGGCTCGGCGATAATATCGCCCGCCGTCATGCGCGGATTGAGGCTCGCCAGCGGATCCTGAAAAACGATCTGCATCTGCCGGCGATAGGGTTTCATCTTCGCGCGCGAAAAGCCCGCGATGTTCTCCCCCAGCCAGACGACGCGCCCCGCCGTTGGCTTCAGCAGCTGCAGCACTGCGCGCCCGACCGTCGATTTGCCCGACCCCGACTCGCCGACAATGCCAAGCGTTTCGCTGGGAAACACGTCGAACGACACCCCGTCGACGGCCTTAAGCCACCGCGTCGCGCCAAAGCCGCGGCCGCGCACCGGAAAATGCAGCTTCAGATCTTTGATCGACAGAATCGGTTCCGGCCCGCTCATCGAATAACCTCATGCTTGGCGTCGAACCCTTTCAGATGACACGCCTTGCCGCGGCCTTCTGCAAAGCCCGTCAACTTCGGGCGCTCCGCAATGCAGCGATCGAACACGAAGTCGCAACGCTCCTGGAACGTGCAACCCTTGGGCAGATGCTGAAGATTGGGCGGCTGGCCGCGAATGGCGGTCAATCGTTCTTCGCCCGGTCTGTCGAGACGCGGAATCGAGCCGACCAGCCCGCGCGTATAGGGATGTTGCGGGTCGTGGAATATCTGATCCACATGCCCCGTCTCGCAGAATTCGCCCGCGTACATCACCATCACGCGATTGCACAGGCCGGCGACCACGCCAAGATCGTGCGTAATCATCACGATCGACATGTCGCCCTGCGCCCGCAATTCCTGCATCAGCTCCAAGATCTGCGCCTGCACCGTCACGTCGAGTGCCGTTGACGGTTCGTCGGCGATCAGAAGTTCCGGCTCGCAGATCAGCGCCATGGCGATCATCACGCGCTGGCGCATGCCGCCGGAAAACTCGTGCGGATACTCGTCGAGCCGCCGCTTCGCATCGGGAATTTTCACCCGCTCCAGCATTTGCAGCGCCTTCGCGCGCGCATCGCGTTCGCTCATGCCCTTGTGCAGCACCAAGACCTCGGTCAGCTGCCGGCTTATTTTCAGATGCGGCGTCAACGACGTCATCGGATCTTGAAAGATCATCGTCATCTTCGAGCCGCGAATCTTATTGAGCTTGTCGATCTTCATCCCGACAAGCTCTTCGCCCTTGAACTTCGCGCTGCCCGTGGCTTTGCCGTTCGTCGCCAGCAACCCCATGACCGACATGAAAGTCTGGCTTTTCCCCGAACCCGACTCCCCGACGATGCCGACGCACTCGCCCTTGGCCACGTCGAAGCTGACGCCGCTGACGGCGGAAACCGGCCCCTCCGGTGTCGAGAAGCGGACGGACATGTCTTTGACGGAAAGAATGGGTGTCATGGCCGTTCGCGTGTCCCTTAGCGGTCTTTGGGATCGAGCGCGTCGCGCAACCCGTCGCCGATAAAGTTAAAGCAGAACAGCGTGAGCACCATGAACACCGCGGGAAAGATCAACATCCACGGATAGGATTCCATCTGATCCTTGCCGTCCGAAATCAGAACGCCCCACGATGTGAACGGCTCCTGCACGCCAAGCCCCAAGAAACTCAAGAAGCTCTCGGTCAAAATGACGGCGGGCACGGTCAAGGTCACGTACACGATCACGGGCCCCACGACATTGGGCAGGATGTGCCGCCGGATGATGGCCGAATTCGACACGCCGGCCGCCTCCGCCGCCTCGATGAATTCCTTGCGCCGTATCGAAAGTGTTTGCCCGCGCACGATCCGCGCCATAGTCAGCCACTCGACCGCACCGATGGCCACGAACATCAGAATGAAATTGCGCCCGAACACCACCATCAAAATGATCACGAAGAAGATGAAGGGCAGGGCGTAAAGAACGTCGACGAACCGCATCATGATATTGTCGATGCGCCCGCCCAAAAAGCCGGCCGTCGCGCCGTAAAGCACGCCGATAAACAGGGCGACCAATGTCGCCACGAACCCGATGGCAAGCGACACCCGCCCGCCCAGCATGACGCGAATGAACAAGTCGCGGCCGTTGGCATCGGTGCCGAACAGATGGCCTTGACCGACGGCTGTGGGGCACACGTCGGCTTGCACGCCGAACAGCGCCGTCATGCCCAAATAGTCGGGCGGCGGGCAGGAAATGCGGTCGATGTAGACCGAGTCGAATTGATGCGGCCAAACGTTCGGCATGACCACCGACATCGTCGCAATGATCGCCAGCAGAATCATCGATGAGACTGCGGCCTTGTTCGCAAACAACCGCCGCCGAGCATCCTGCCACAGGCTGCGGCCCTGAATCTCTCGCACGGGTCCGGTAACGCTCGCCATCAATCGTACCTCACCTTGGGGTCGAGCATGCCGTAAAGCACATCGGCGACGAGGTTCAGCATGATCACAAGCGTCGCGTAGAGAACAACCACGCCCATCACGAGCGTGTAGTCGCGCTGCAGCGCGCCGTTGATGAAGTACTTACCGATGCCCGGCAGTCCGAAAATCTGCTCGATCACGAGCGAGCCGGTCACAATGCCCGCCGTCGCCGGCCCCAAATAGCTGACGAGCGGCAGCAGCGCCGCGCGCATCGCATGGCGCGAGATCACCAATCGCTCCGGCAATCCCTTGGCGCGCGCCGTGCGCACATAATTCGAGCGCAACACCTCGATCATGCCGCCGCGCGTCAAACGCGATATCACCGCGATCTGCGGCAACGACAGACCGACTATGGGCAAAATCATATTGCGGATCTCGCCGTTGGCCCAACCGCCCACCGGCAGCCATCCCAGATAAACACCTAAGATCAAGGTCAAGATCGGCGCCATCACGAAGGCCGGAATCGTGATCCCGATCATCGCAAGCGTCATGACGGAATAGTCCGGCAACGTGTTCTGGCGCAGCGCCGCAAACGTCCCCAGAATCATGCCGACGAACGTCGCGATCAAGATTGCCGAAATCCCGAGGATCGCACTGACCGGCGCTCCGTCCGCGATCAACTCGGCGACCGTGAAGTCTTTGTATTTGTATGAGGGTCCGAAATCGCCGACGAGAAGTTTGCCCAAATAGCCGCCGAGACAGCGATGTTGGCGATCGTTTTTGTCGAGATATTTGCCGTCCTCGAAACGCAAATCTCGTGCGGCAAGCTCGGCACCGTCGCGCATTCCGGAAAATTGAGCACTGCAGACGAAACTGTCGACATCGATAAATTGCTGAAAGACGGGCTTATCGAGATCGTAAGCCGCAAGAATGTTCTTCTCGATCTCTGGCGGCAACCGCCGCTCTTGATCGAACGGCCCGCCGGGCGCCAGGCGCATCATGAAGAACGCCATGGCGATGATGATGAGCAGCGTCGGGACGGCCCCGATCAAGCGGCGAACGATGAAGCGCAGCATTCTGGACGCCGAATCCCCTACTGAGTACGACAACATCGTACCAACAATCGCTCTCGCGCGCGCAACTGCCCCCAGATTCCGCAGCGCAAAAGGTAAGCCGTCTTACCTTCATGAGGCTGCCTGCAATGTCAATGTGTCTACTCCGCCAGTAACCAGCATTTGAACAATGGTATCAACGTGTTGCCCGCCGAGCCGCGGGTCGTTTGGTGGCCAGAGTCCGCAGAACGGGCTTCTGGGATCTTAACGCTTCGAAGTGGCTAAAGGCGTTTCCCGACTCCTGGATCGCGGCAAGCGGAACAAAATCGGCGATCTGCGCGAACTTGCGCCATATCGCGCGCATCGCAGGATTGAGATGCGCCTCATCGGCGGCTTTGGCGGAGGCCCATTCGAAAATCTCGAGCACCGTGCCGTCCGAACGCGCCCGCAGCAAGATTGTCGGCCGCTTTGATACCAAGCGAGCTTCGTCGAGAATGCGCCGATGCTGTTGCACCAGCTTTTGCAGTGCGGTGTCTTTGCCGGGTTTGGGTCTGTAGGCTGCGATGACCGTTTCGGTTCTTTCGCGCATGCACAATTGATCCTTCCGATCGAACGTCAACTGACGGGCCGCGCCGAGCACAAACGCGCCATTGATCCCAGCTATCACCGCCCTTCGACGCGGGCCAACATCTGCCTGTTGTGAAAAAACCGGCCGGCAACTTTTGCGTCGCGCGAATGGTAAATGCCTGAGGAAACCCGCGCTGGCTGAAGGTTTCGGCGCGACGCATCGTGTCTCCGCAAAAGGCTTACCTCCCACGCGCGAAGCCAGTCCTGATGTCTATGTCAGGAAACAGTGCACGCACCGCGCCCTCGGCGGTGGCAACACGCGTTGCCCGTGCGGCCCGGATGCGTTTCCAGGCTATAAAGCGAGTTCGGAGATTTCGACGGCGCGGCGCTCCTTCGCCGACCGTTCCGCGGCAAGACCCATCACCACGGCCCAGTAGCCATCGTCGGCCCCCACCTCGACCGGCCCCTCGCCGCGAACGGCGCGCAGGAACGCCTGATGTTGATAATAGGAAGCGCCGTGGTGCGTGCCCGCACGCAACGCCGTCTCGTCGACGGCGACGTGAAATGTCTGCGGGTTCTTCGGGCGGCGCGGACTGAACACCAAGTCGCCGTCGGGAATGAAGACTTCCAGCTTGCCGCTATCGCCCACCGCCGCAATCTCTTCCTGGTTTTTCGAACCTTCGGCAAACATGCACAGATCCAGCATCGCGCGCACGCCGTTGTCGAAGTCGACGATCGTGTAGGAATTGTCGATAATGTCGGGCACGCGGCCGTCGTAACGCTCGTCGAGATGGTTCACGTCCATCGCCCCCGAACAATAAACACGAACCGGCTTTGCCTTCACGATCAACCGCATCAGATCGAAGAAGTGGCAACACTTCTCGACCATCGTGCCACCGGTGTTCTTCGAAAACCGGTTCCAATCCCCAACCTTCTTCAAAAACGGAAACCGATGCTCGCGGATGGCAAGCATCTGCAGCCGCCCGATTTTGCCCTGCGCGATTTCCTCGATAAACCGCGCCGCCGGCGGCATGTAGCGATACTCCATCCCGACCCAGAACACGCCCTTGTGCCGCTTGGCGAGCGCGCTTACGTCGCGAACGTCCTCAATCGTGGTCGCCAACGGCTTCTCGCACAGCACATGCTTGCCGGATGCAATCGCATCGCGCAGCACATCGGCATGCGTGAAATTCGGCGACGAGATCAATACGGCGTCGATGTTCGGGTCGCCGAGCATCGCCTGCCGGTCGGGATAGACCTTCGCCTTGTCTTTGAGCTCATCGCCCAAAAAAGCCTGCGCCAGTTGAATCGATTGCGGCACCGGATCGGTGATCCCCGCAATCTCCGCCCCCGGCATCAATTTCAGATTGTTGATGTGCTCATAGCCCATCATCCCCGTACCGATGAGCCCGTAGCGAATAGTCTTTTGCGTCAAGTTGGAGGCCCCGGCTCGTTTCGTTGCCGGGCAGAATTGCAGACCCGCATCCTCGCGTCACGCCCCTTGTGCGCCTGCCTGCGCTCGCGTCAAATGGCGATGCAAGCATGGGCACCCACATGAAAGTCACCGGCAAGTTACGGCGCTTGGGCCAAACCGATCTTGAGGTCGGGCCCTTGGCCTATGGTCTTTGGCGCTTCGTCGGCCGCGACATCGCCGCCGCCCGCGCCCGCATCGAAGCCGCCCTCGATGCCGGCATGAATCTGATCGACATTGCCGCCGTCTACGGCCTCGACTGGGGTGGCAACGCGTTCGGCGAATCCGAGACCTTGCTCGGTAAGGTGCTCGCCGACGCGCCGGCGTTGCGCCGACGTATGGTGCTGGCAACGAAGTTCGGCATTGTTCCGGGTATCCCCTACGATTCAAGCAACGACGCGGTGGTAAAGTCCTGTGAGGACTCGCTGACCCGCCTGAACACCGACGTCATCGACCTCTTCCAAGTCCATCGCCCCGACGCGCTTACCCATCCGGCCGATCTCGCCGAAACGCTCGCGCGTTTGCGCACCCAAGGCAAAATTCGCGAGGTCGGCGTCTCGAATTTCAACGCCCGCCAGACGATGCTGTTGCAGCAATTCTTGGCCTTTCCGCTCGCAACCATCCAGCCTGAGTTTTCCGCGCTTGCCATCGAACCCGTAAGCGACGGCGTCCTCGACTACGCGATCTCCCGCCAGATGACGCCGCTGGCCTGGTCGCCGCTCGCGGGCGGACGCCTTGCTGCCGATTCCGCGTCGCGCCATACCGCGGAGGGCGAACGCCTCAACCGCGTCACCGCTAAACTCGACGAAATCGCCAAGCGCGACGGCGTCTCGCGCGTGGCCGTGGCATTGGCCTTCGTGATGCGCCACCCGGCACGGCCCATTCCCATCGTCGGCACGCAAAACCCCGAACGCATCATGTCGGCAAACGATGCCTTGCGCATAAATCTCAGCCGCGCCGATTGGTACGCCATCGTCGTCGCCTCGCAAGGAGCGCCGCTGCCATGAGCAAGCTGCCGCCATGCGAAGTGTCGTGGTTCTCGGCGCTCTGCGACGACGACTACGAATATTTGGGCGTCCCCGACCCCAATCTGAAAGCAAGCTTTGCGCACTGCCGCAACATCGCGCTGGCGGCGGAGCAGGGCGGCTTCGACAACATCCTCCTGCCGTCGGGCTATGCGCTGGGGATCGACACGATTGCTTTTGCCGGCGGCATCGCACCGCAGCTGAAACGCATGCGCCTCCTCGTTGCCGTCCGCTGCGGCGAGATGTGGCCGCCGCAACTCGCGCGCCAACTCGCGACGCTGGACCAAATGCTCGCCGGCCGCCTGACGATCAACATCATCTCGAGCGAAATGCCGGGCGAAGCGCTGCCGTCGGAACCGCGTTACGGCCGCACCGTCGAAGTGATGCATCTGTTGCGCGCCGCCTTAAACGGCGAGCGCCTGAAGCACAAAGGCGCGCATTACCGCTTCGATCTCGATCCGCCCGGCGCACGAACGCTGAGCGGCAAGGCGCCGCCGTTCTATTTCGGCGGCCTGTCCGAAGATGCGCGCGACGCCGCCGCCGAAGCCGCCGACGTCTATCTCATGTGGCCCGATCGCATGTCCGACGTGCAAAACATCGTCACCGACATGAAAGCCCGCGCCGCCAAGCGCAACCGCAAACTCAAATTCGGCTACCGCGTCCACGTCATCGTGCGCGAAACCGAAGCCGAAGCCCGCGCCTATGCTCGCCGCCTGCTGTCGCGCCTCGACGACGGCGCGGGCGAGGCGATCCGCAAACGCTCGCTCGATCACGCTTCCGTCGGCGTGCGCCGCCAAGCCGAAATCCGCGAAGCGTCCGACGACGATGGCTTCACCGAAGAAAACCTCTGGACCGGCATCGGCCGCGCCCGCTCCGGCTGCGGCGCGGCGATCGTCGGCGACCCGGATCAAGTGCTGAAGAAACTCAACGCCTACCGCGCCCTCGGCATCGAAGCCTTCATCCTGTCAGGTTACCCGCACGCCGCGGAGTGCGATCTGTTCGCGAGGCACGTGTTACCCAAGCTGGAGCATGGGCCTCTGTACAAGTAAGCAACGCAGGCGCAAGGCCCGTGCCAGTGGAAGGTTCTGGCTAGCATCCGCCGCAAATCGAAGACGAGAATCATGGCGATAGGTCCGTTCGAGGCATTCAAATCGTTCGCCGCTTACTCAGATCAAA